>NZ_JBIEKH010000005.1:0-251306 GCF_043496985.1 Halomonas sp. B23F22_20 | reverse complement strand
TTTTTAGCACTTCCACTTCCAGCTCGGCCCGCTCGAGACGCTTTTTGAGCTGTCGGTTTTCGCGCTCCAGCTCACGCTGGCTCTTGTGGGGACCCGTATTGGGCACTCTCTTGGGCTGTTGGTCGTCCGTGGTCACGAGTTCTCGCCTCCAACGGCAGAGCATCTTCGGGTTCAATCCAAACCGCCTCGCCACGCGGGCGACAGATTCGGGTGACTCCAGCGAATGCTGGACCACATGGCGTTTGAACTCCAGGGAGTACTGGCGACGGGTTTTCAAGCGCATAGCACCTTACCTCCGGGGTTGCAGGTAAGGTGTCTACAAATTCAGGGGCACATCAGCCAGGATGGTGGTTCTTCTTCCCTCTTCAAGGCGCGAAGCGCCGTACTTCCTTCTACCAGCGGCGTCAGCCGCGATCTTCTCGCTTCGAGCTGAAGCTCATGGTTCCTTGAGGAACGTCAACGCCGCCCGGGTCGCCGGCCACATCACGCTGCCATGGTGCTCGCCGGGGAAGTTCATGAAGCGCACTCGCCAGCCGTCGTGGCGCTCGGCGAGCCAGTCGGCGAAGCGACGCGCGTTGTCGACCATTGCCCTGTCCCGCATCCGCTTCGCCCGGGGCGTGCCGCGCATGGCCTCGCGCGGCGTCTGCTCGAGCCCCCCGACCCCGATCAGCACCCGGGGAGCGACGTCGTTTGCCCCGGCGGGCGGCAACTGGGCGGCCAGGGTGTCGAGGGGGCGATTCCCGTACCACCACAGCGACGGACTGATCGCGATAAAGCGCTCGAAGCTCGCCGGCCGCGTCATCAGCGCATGCAACGCGAAGAGCCCGCCGTAGGAATGGCCGAATAGCGCCTCGCGGTCGCGATCGACCGGAAAACGCGCGGCGATCTCCGGCTTGAGCCGCGTCTCGATGAACGCCAGGAAGGCGTCCGCCCCGTCGGCTGGCCCTTCGATGTCCTCCGGCCCGCCCTGCGGGGGCGTGTAATCCTCGGCCCGTCGCTCGAAGTCGAAACGTGCCACACCGGGGTAACCGATGGCCACGATCAGCAATTGGCTGTTCTCGGGGCCGGGCGGCGACAGGGTGTCGCGGGCGGCCTGCACCAGCGGCAGCCGTGCGTTGCCATCGAGCAGATAGAGGACCGGATAGCCCTCCGCCGGCGGCGGCGCCTCGGGCAGGGCGACCTCGATGCGGTAGTCTCGCCCGCTCTCGGGAGCCAACAGGGTGAAGGCCCGGGTATCGGGCAGGGTGACACCGTCGTGCGTCTCGCCGTGTGCCATGACAGCAACCGTGAAGAGTAACAGCAGCAGCCCCCCGAAGAGGGCCGTGGGTCGGAATGGACGGCGACACGGTCGGCCGTGACGCCCGGAGATGACGGACGGGACGCACGACTCAGAAGTCATAGCGCAGCGAGGCGACGACGCTGGCGGGTTCGCCCGCCATGTTGAAGGTGCTGGTACCACCGACTCGGCTGTAGTACTCGCGATCGAAGAGGTTGTTGACGTTCAACTGCCCCTTCAGGCGCGGCGTAAAGTCATAGCCGAGCATGGCGTCGAAGACGGCATAGCCCGGAGCCTCCACGGCGCTGGTCCCGAAGTCGCTCATCGCCGTCATGCCGGCGCCGAGATGCACGCCCGCCAGGGCGCCCTCGCTGAAGCCGTACTGGCTCCACAACGTGACGATGTTGCGCGGGGCCAGGGTGAAGGTCGGCGGGACTCGATCGCCCTCCTGCAGCTCGGTATCCATGTAGGTGTAGCCGGCGATCAGGTCCCAGCCGGGCAGCGGCGAGCCGGTCACCTCCAGCTCGGCCCCCTGGACGCGGCGCTTGCCGATGGGCGCAGAGTAGGTCTCGCCCACCACGCCGACGGCATTGTTCTCGTCGTAGAGGCGGAAGGCCGAGAGCCGCGCATTGAGATCGCCCCCGAAATAGCTGCCCTTGATGCCGACCTCGTACTGGGTGCCCTCGCGGGGCTCGATCAGGTCACCGTCGGCGCCATAGGAGGTCTGCGGCTTGAAGACTTCCGAGTAGCTGGCATACAGGGAGTGCGCCGCGTCGAGGTCATAGACCAGGCCGGCGTAGCCGGTGAACTCGTGGCCCTCCCGATCGTGCTCGCTGCCGTCGAGATGGTTCTCCAGCGTCACCTCGTACTGGCTCAGGCGGCCCCCGGCGATCAGTGCCAGCGAGGCGAGGGGGCGGAAGGTCAGCTTGGAGTAGAGCCCGGTTTCCTCGAGGCTGTCGCTGGTTTCGGACGCCAGGTGGGTCTCGAGGATATCGACATAGGCCAGGTCGTGGATGTCCTCGACGGTGGTGTTGCCCAGGCGCGCCCGCCCGGCACGTCCATCGTTGTCATAGCGCTTGTGGTCGAGCCCGGCGACGAACTCGCTGACCTGGCCCAGCGCCTCGAAGGGCTGGCTGTAGCTGGCATCCAGCGACAGCGCCTGGCTGTCGAAGTCTCCGGCCGCACCGGACGCCGCCAGGGAGCCGTCTTCGGCGATGCCGCTTCCGCCATAGGCATAGTTGTACTCGGTCTGGCGCTCGGAATACCGCGCCCCGATCCGACCGTAGCCGCCGCCGGCGAACCGGTGGGTCAGCTCGACCAGCCCGTCGTTGCTGTACATCGTGAAGTCGTTCCAGTCAGCACCGTGGAAGGTATCCGGGTCCGGATAGAGCAGGTCGCCTTCGACATCGGTGGCCTGGCCGTTGTTGACCGCGATGTCCTTCTCCTGGCGCAGGAAGGCCAGCGACAGCGTCGTCGCCTCGCTGAGGTCGGCGTCGAGGGTCCCGTAGAAGGTCTGCCGCTGGTTGTCGTTGTGGTCGACGAAACCGTCGGTATCGCTGCCGGCCACCACCACCCGGCCGCGAATCCGGCCCGCGGCATCGATCGGACCGGAGAGGTCCGTCTCCAGGTAACGCTGGTCCCAGCTACCGTAGCGACCCACCACATGCCCCTGGAAGCGGTCGGTCGCCCGCTTGCGCACCAGGTTGACGATGCCCCCCATCTCGCTGGTGCTGTTGAACAGCCCCGAGGGGCCACGCATGATCTCGACCCGGTCGAAGGCCACCAGACTCGGCAGCGTGCCTTCGCGGCTCGACATCGGCGCCGGCAGCCCGTCGATATTATATTCGTCGTATTCATAGCCCCGGGCCGTGATCGACGAGCGCCCCGCATCGTTGGTCAGCACCCGCACGCCGGGCGTGCGGCCGGCCAGCTGGTCGAGGGTGTCGAAGTTGCGGTCCTCGATGGCATCGCGCGTCACCACGCTCACCGATTGGGGGATATCGCGCAGTGCGGCGGGTGTCTTGGTGCCGACGGTGGCGGCATCGACGCTATAGCCGCCGGTCTGTTCCGAGGGCAGCATGCCGTAGAGGCGATTGCCCTCGACGGTGATGGTATCGAGACGGGACGCCTCCTCGATCGACTGTGCCAGCACCGTCTGGTTGATGCCCAGAGCGGCTACCAGGCCTCCCAGGAGCGAGGCGGATCGGCCGATGGCCCCTTCTCGTATCGTCATGTCGTGTTCCCTTGTCGTCGCGTGGTCAGCCGGCTCGCCACCACAGATGCGAATGCGTTGCAATAACCTCCGGCGCGCCGCATTATGACAGCCCTTCGACACGGCCGCCTTTGCGAAGGCGGCTCATCGCTTTGAGAACGATGCCGAATGCCGGCACGAGGAGGACACCGTCGCCATGAACGGATTGGCCACCGGGCCCGCTCACCCCGCACCGGGCATCGGCGTCCAGAGGCTCGAGTCGCTGGCGGTAGCCATGGTCCATCGCTACCGCGTCGAGGTGCCGGATACGCCTCAGGGGCCGGACGCGCCTCTGCTCGACGGGCGCATGCACCTCACCGAACTCCAACCGGGCATGCACCTTCGCCTGGTCGACGTACGCGACCGCTTCGGCCTCACCAGCCATGCCGAACTGCCCGAGGGCCTCAAGGTCGCCATGGTCATCGGCGGCACGGCACGGGTTCGCTACGCCCGCGACACCCTGAGCCTGGGGCCGTCGAGCACCAGCATCGGCCTGCTGGCGGCGCTGAACCGCGCGACGCCGTTCACCCGCTTCGGACGCGCCGGCGGCCACGAGCGAACGCTGATCCTGACGCTCTCCTCGGAGTGGCTGGCCCGTCATGGCCATGCCCGACACCTCACCGATACCGGCCCCGACCCAAGGCTGACACGCTGGCACCCCTCCCCCGGCCTGCTGACCCTCGCCCATCAGTGCTTCGGCACGAAGACCCTGGCCGGCGAAGGAAGCGCCCGGCAGCTGCAGCTTCACGGGTTCGCGCTGGCCATGGTCGGCGAGGCGCTGGCCGCCGAGGAGCCGCCCTCGAGCCGGACACCTGCGCTGCACGCCGCGGACCCGCGCCTCGACCGACTGATGGCCATGATCGACGGCGGCCAGGCGCACCAAACCAGCCAGGCCGAGCTGGCCCGACGGCTAGGCATGAGCCTCAGTTGCCTGCAGCGTCGCTTCCGGGCCCGTCAAGGCCAGTCGCTAGGGCGCTTTCTGCGACGGCAGCGCCTGGCCGCCGCCCATGCAGCGCTCTCCCGTCAGGGCCTGAGCATCGATGCAGCGGCGGATCTCGCCGGCTATTCCAGCGCGCCCAACTTCGCCACCGCCTTCAAGCGCGCGTTCGGCATCACGCCCAGCGAATGCCGGGCCGCTGACAACACCGGACCGGCGGCAGTCGAGGCCGATTCACCCTTGTAGTTGCCCGCAGCCCGCAGCCCGCAGCCCGCAGCCCGCAGCCCGCAGCCCGCAGCCCGCAGCCCAGCGTATTCGCGACCCAGAAAGAACAACCCCACCGGGAGGACCCGATGGGGTTGTTCTTCCTTCAAGCTTCCAGCTTATGGCTTCAAGCTAAGGTGGCGGCGGTGACATTGGCCGCCGGGGCCTCAGTGGAGTGCTTGCGGTTGATGGCACTCAGCACGCCCTTGATCGAAGCGCTGGTGATGCTCTCGTCGGTGCCGACGCCGAACACCGACTCGCCGTTGACGCGCACTTCCACGTAGGCGATCGCCTCGGCGTCGGCCCCCTGGCCTCGGGAGTGCTCGTGGTAGTCGATGATCTCCACGTCGTGACCCTCGGCGGCCAGCGACTTGATGAAGGCCGCCAGCGGCCCGTTACCCTGCCCCTGGATGACGCGCCGCTCGCCGCCCTCCTCGATGGTGGCCTCGAGGCTAACGGTGGGGCTGTCCGGCTCGGAGGACATGCGATGGCTGATCAGGCCGAACGGCACGCGCTGGTCCAGATACTCGTCCACGAACGCCTGGTAGATCATCTCGGAGGTGATCTCCTTGCCCAGTCGGTCGGCCACTTCCTGTACCACCTGGCTGAACTCGATGGACAGGCGGCGCGGAAGTTCGATGCCATGCTCCTGCTCGAGCAGGTAGGAGACCCCGCCCTTGCCGGACTGGCTGTTGACGCGGATCACCGCCTCGTAGCTGCGCCCCACGTCGAGCGGATCGATCGGCAAGTAGGGCACGGCCCAAACGCCGTCCGGGTTTTCGCGACGTTCGGCCATGCCTTTCTTGATGGCATCCTGGTGGGAACCGGAAAAGGCGGTGAACACCAGGTCGCCGACATAGGGATGACGAGGGTGCACCGGCAGCTGGTTGCAATACTCCACCTCACGCATGATCGGCGTGATGTTGGAGAAGTCGAGCCCCGGGTGCACGCCCTGGGTGTAGAGATTCATCGCCAGGGTAACGAGGTCGACGTTACCGGTACGCTCACCGTTGCCGAACAAGCAGCCCTCGACGCGGTCGGCACCGGCCATCACGGTCAGCTCGGCGGCGGCGACGCCGGTGCCGCGGTCGTTGTGCGGATGGACGCTGACGATCAGATGATCGCGATGGGCGACGTGGCGGCAGAACCACTCGATCTGGTCGGCATAGTTGTTGGGCGTGGCGCACTCCACCGTGGCCGGCAGGTTGACGATCATGGGCTTGTCGGCGCTGCCGCCGTAAGTCGCCTCCACGGCATCGACGATCTCCACCGCGAAATCCATTTCAGTGGTAGTGAACAGCTCCGGGGAGTATTGGAAGGTCCAGTTCGTCTCCGGCGCCGCTGCCATGTGCTCGCGGATGCGAGTGGTGGCATCCACGGCGATCTGGATGCACTCGGCCTTGTTGACGTTGAACACCACGCGGCGAAACACCGGGTCGGTGGCGTTGTAGACGTGCACGATGGCATTCTTCGCCCCCTTGAGCGCCTCGAAGGTGCGGTCGATGAGATGCGGGCGCGCCTGGGTGAGCACCTGGATGGTGACGTCGTCCGGCACCTTGTCGTCCTCGATCAACGAACGCACGAAGTCGAAGTCGGTCTGGGAGGCGGAGGGAAAGCCGACCTCGATCTGCTTGAAGCCGATCTTCACCAGCAGGTCGAAGAAGCGCTGCTTGCGTTCCTGGTCCATGGGATCGATCAATGCCTGGTTGCCATCGCGCAGGTCGACCGCGCACCACTGGGGGGGCGTCTCGATGCGGCGGCTGGGCCACTGGCGATCGGGCAGGTCGATGGCCACGAAGGGGCGGTATTTGGCGGAGGGGTTATCGAGCATCATGGCGGCGTTCTCCCAGGAGCGGTTTGTTGGATTCAGAAACGGCGACGCCCCGGCTGCCGGAAGGCAGACGGGGCGTCGTCGAAGTGTTCGGTCATGATCATCACGACCCGACGAACCGGTCGGGCGGCGCGTACGACACAGGCAGCGGCGATGTTCATGGAAATAGCGTTAGCGGTGTGGGACATGTGACAACCTCGGTTCGACGAAACAGACGACGATGCAAGAGGCATCGCCCAGCGCACTCAGCGGCGGGCTAGTAGTCGTAGGTCGAGAACGAGGTTGTACGATGTCGTGTTCATGGCTCTAGCAAATCAGCCCGGAGACGGCTTGTCAACTCCTGCCTGCCTCCGGGCCGCTCCGTGCGAGGCTCAGGTGCTCAATTCCGCCGAGCCGAGGATGGTCATCAGGTCGCGGGCATGCTCGGCCGCTTCCTGCCCGAGGGCGGTGAGGTAACCGCCATCGGCCTGGGTGACCAGCCCCTTGCGATGCAGGCGTTGAGTGGCCTCGATCATCTCCGGTTCGGCGTTCGAGTGTACCTTGATGCCTTCCTGGTGATTGACCGGGTTGAACAGGCCGAGCACCTTGAGTTCGTCGAGCAGTTCCGGGGTATAGCTGGGCTGTGGCATGGCGCTTTCCTTGGCGTTGTCGTGAGCGTCCCTCGACGCTACCCCGCCTGGCCCGACGACGCCAGCGAAAACCGCCTCATCCCTCCTCGAGATCGCCCTGCCGGTAGCCGATCAGGTAGAGCACCGCGTCCAGCCCCAGGGTGGAGATGGAATGCCGGGCCCGTTGACGCACCAGCGGCTTGGCGCGGAAGGCGATGCCGAGCCCGGCGGCGGCCAGCATCTTGAGGTCGTTGGCCCCGTCGCCCACGGCGATGGTCTGCTCCATGGCCAGGCCCTCGCGCTCGGCGATCTCGTGGAGCAGCGCGGCCTTGCGGTCGGCGTCGACGATCGGCTCGCGAACCTCCCCGGTGACCTTGCCGCCCTCGATCACCAGTTCGTTGGCATGCACCTCGTCGAAGCCGAGCTTGTCCTGCAGGTGACGCGCGAAGTAGGTGAAGCCGCCGGAGAGGATAGCGGTGCGGTAACCCAGCCGCTTGAGTTGGCCCATCAAGCGCTCCAGGCCGTCCATCAGCGGCAGCTCCTCGGCGATCTCGGCGAGCACCGACTCGTCGAGGCCGCGGAGCTTCGCCATGCGCTCGCGAAAGCTCTGCTGGAAATCCAGCTCGCCGCGCATGGCCCGCTCGGTGACCTCGGCGACCTCATCGTAGACACCGTGGCGGCGCGCCAGCTCGTCGATCACCTCGGCCTGGATCAGGGTCGAATCCATGTCGAAGCACACCAGGCGACGGTGCCGACGCCAGATCGAATCTTCCTGCAGGGCGATGTCGACGCCGTGGGCCGCGCCCAACGCCAGGGCCTTCTCGCGCAGGGCTTCGAGGTCGACCTCGTCGCCGCGCAGCCAGCACTCGACGCAGGCACCCTGGATGGCGTCGTGCTCGCCGGGAACGCCGCCGTCCAGCGGCTCGCGCCCGGAGAGCCGATGGATCAGTTCCACGGTCAGGCCGTGCTCGGCGGTCAGCGCGCCGACCTCGGCCAGGATGCCCGCCGGCAGGTGCGGCGCCAGCAGGGTCATGATCAGCCGCGGTTGGCTGGCCTGCACGCTCCAGCGGTGATAGTCCTCGGCGCTGACCTGGATGGCCTGGACATCGAGCCCCAGGTGGTCGCCGGCCGCCGCCAGGGCCCCTTCCAGGTCCACGTCATGATCGAGCCCCACCAGCGCCTCCAGCGACACGATGCCGAAGGTCACGCTCTGGTTGATATCCAGCAGCCGGGCGCCGCTCTGGGCCAACGCCCGGCCCAGGCCGGCCAGTTGGCCGGGCCTGGCGGGACCGCTGGCGCGGATCAATAGTCGTCTAGTCATTGCAACCTCGATAGCTAGAAGCTCGAAGCTGGAAGCCGGAAGTGTGCCGGTTGCCAGCCCCGAGCCGGGGTTTCTTCACGCTTCAAGCTTCCGGCTTCAAGCTTTCCAGGCGGTCGACCTTCTGCAGGCCTCGGGGCAGCTTACTGCCGCGGCGGCCGCGTTCTCCCCGATAGTAGTCGAGATCCTCGGCCTTGAGCGTCAGCTTGCGCTTGCCGGCATGCACCACCAGGGCCTGGCCGGATGACAGCAGCGCCAGGTCGCGCAGGAACTCCTCGCGTCGCGCGGCCCGCGCCCCGGGGATGTCGAGCATCTTGTTGCCCTTGCCCTTGGCCAGCTCCGGCAGCTGCTCGAGCGGGAACACCAGCAGCCGCCCCTCGTTGGAGACCGCCGCGACGCTGATGCCCTCGCCGTCCGGGATGGCCAGGGGCGGCACCACGTTGCAGCCCCTGGGCACGCTGAGCACCGCCTTGCCGGCCTTGTTCTTGCCGGTGAGCGCCTCGAGGCTGGCGACGAAGCCGTAGCCGCCATCCGAGGCAAGCAGGTAACGGGTGGTTGGCGGCGCCAGCATGACGCCTGCCATATGCGCGCCGGCCGCCACGTTGACCCGACCGGTGACCGGCTCGCCCTGGCTGCGGGCGCTGGGCAGGTTATGCGCGGCCAGCGTGTAGGCACGGCCGGTGTCGTCGAGCAGCACCAGCGGCTGGTTGGTCTTGCCTCGTGCGGCCAGGGCGAAGCGGTCGCCGGCCTTGTAGGAGAGCCCCGTCGGGTCGATGTCGTGGCCCTTGGCGGCACGGATCCAGCCCTTCTCGGAGAGCACGACCGTGATCGGGTCGGCGCCGAGCAGCTCGACCTCGGACAGCGCCTTGGCCTCCTCGCGTTCAACCAGCGGCGAGCGACGCTCGTCGCCGTAGTCCTTCGCGGCGGTGCGCAGCTCTTCCTCGATCAGGTCGGTGAGCGCGGCCTCGGAGCCGAGCAGCTCCTCCAAGCGGGCGCGCTCGGCCTCGAGGTCGTCCTGTTCGCCGCGGATCTTCATCTCCTCGAGCTTGGCCAGGTGACGCAGGCGCAGCTCGAGGATCGCCTCGGCCTGACGCTCGCTGAGGCCGAAGGCCTCGATCAACGCGGCCTTGGGCTCGTCCTCCTCACGGATGATGCGGATCACCTCGTCGATGTTGAGGTAAGCCGCAAGCAGGCCCTCGAGGATATGCAGGCGATCCTGGACCTTGCCCAGACGATGCTCCAGGCGCCGGCGTACCGTGCTGCGACGAAAGCGCAGCCACTCGCCGAGCAGGTCGGGCAGCGGCATGACCCGCGGCCGGCCGTCCAGGCCGATCACGTTCATGTTGATGCGGATGTTCTTCTCGAGGTCGGTGGTGGCGAACAGGTGCGCCATCAGTGCCTCGATATCGACGCGGTTGGAACGCGGCTCGATCACCAGCCGTGTGGGCTCCTCATGGGTCGACTCGTCGCGCAGGTCGGCGACCATGGGCAGCTTCTTGGCCTGCATCTGGCCGGCGATCTGTTCGAGCACCTTGGCGCCGCTGACCTGGTAAGGCAGCGCGCTGATCACCACGCTGCCTTCTTCCAGGCCGTAGCGGGCGCGCATCTTCACCGAGCCGCGGCCGCTCTCGTAGACCTTGCGCAGCTCGGCCCGGGGGGTAATGACCTCGGCGGCGGTGGGAAAGTCCGGCCCCGGCAGGTACTCCACCAGATCGCCGGTGGTGGCCTCGGGGTGGCGCAGCAGGTGGCAGGTGGCATCGACCACTTCGCCCACGTTGTGGGGCGGGATGTCGGTGGCCATGCCCACGGCGATACCGGTACCGCCGTTGAGCAGCACATGGGGCAGCCGCGAGGGCAGCACCACCGGTTCCTGCATGGTGCCGTCGAAGTTGGGGGTCCAGTCCACGGTGCCCTGGCCGAGCTCGGCGAGCAGCACCTCGGCGAACTTCGACAGCCGCGCCTCGGTATAGCGCATGGCGGCGAAGGACTTGGGATCGTCGGGGCTGCCCCAGTTGCCCTGCCCGTCCACCAGCGGATAGCGATAGCTGAACGACTGGGCCATCAACACCATGGCCTCGTAGCAGGCGCTGTCGCCGTGGGGGTGGAACTTGCCCAGCACGTCGCCGACGGTACGCGCCGACTTCTTGTACTTGGCGCTGGCGTTCAGCGCCAGCTCGCGCATGGCGTAGACGATGCGCCGCTGGACCGGTTTCATGCCGTCGCCGATGTGCGGCAACGCCCGGTCGAGGATGACGTACATCGAGTAGTCGAGGTACGCCTTCTCGGTGTACTCGCGGAGGGACAGGCGCTCGACGTCGCCCTCCGCCACTTGGATATCCATGGTCATAGCAATTTGACCTTATTCACGATCGTGGAATCGTTTGAGGATCGTCCCACTGAAAACTCATCGGAGTCCGCGGCTTCGAATCGCGGCTTACCCGGCGACAGCCCTAGGCGGAGGCGCTGTAAACCCATCCATGGGCGCTACCGATGCCATCCATGGCATAGGACCTCCGCTGCGGGCTGTCCCCGGCGCCGCTCGCCTCGGTATTTCTTCCAGCTTCAAGCTTACGGCTTACAGCTCCCGGCAAAGCCGGGTCACACCTCGATCTCGGCGAGGTTGCCGTAATCTTCGAGCCAGCTCTTGCGATCACCGGCACGCTTGCGGGCCAGCAGCATGTCCATCATCTCGAGGGTGCCGTCGCCTTCCTCACGGGTCAGCTGCACCAGCCGGCGGGTATCGGCTGCCATGGTGGTCTCGCGCAGCTGCAGCGGACTCATCTCGCCCAGGCCCTTGAAGCGCTGGACGTTGGGCGTGCCGCGTTTGCCTTCCAGACGCTTGAGAATCGCCGCCTTCTCGCTCTCGTCCAGGGCGTAGAAGACCTCCTTGCCCAGGTCGATGCGATACAGCGGCGGCATGGCCACGAAGACGTGGCCGGCGTCGACCAGCGCCGGGAAATGGCGCACGAACAGGGCGCACAGCAGGGTGGCGATGTGCAGGCCGTCGGAGTCGGCGTCGGCGAGGATGCAGATCTTGTGGTAACGCAGCTTGGAGAGGTCGTCGCTGCCCGGGTCCATGCCGATCGCCACCGCGATGTCGTGGACCTCCTGGGAGCCGTAGATGTCGTGGGACTCCACCTCCCAGGTGTTGAGGATCTTGCCGCGCAGCGGCAGGATCGCTTGACTCTCGCGGTCCCGGGCCTGCTTGGCGCTGCCGCCTGCCGAGTCGCCCTCGACCAGGAATAGCTCGCTGGCGGCAGGGTCCTGGCCGGAGCAATCGGCCAGCTTGCCGGGCAGAGCGGGGCCCGAGGTGACCTTCTTGCGCGCCACCTTCTTGGCACTCTTCTGGCGCCGCTGGGCGGCGCTGATCACCAGCTCGGCCAGCGCCTCGGCCTGGTCGACGTGGTGGTTGAGCCACAGCGAGAAGGCATCCTTGACCACCCCGGAGACGAAGCCGGCTACGGTGCGCGACGACAGCCGCTCCTTGGTCTGGCCGGCGAACTGGGGATCGAGCATCTTCACAGAGAGCACGAAAGCGACCCGCTCCCAGAGGTCCTCGGCGGTCAGCTTCACGCCGCGCGGCAGCAGGCTGCGGTAGTCGCAGAACTCGCGCAGCGCTTCCAGCAGGCCGGCGCGCAGGCCATTGACATGGGTGCCGCCCTGGGGTGTGGGGATCAGGTTGACGTAGCTCTCGAGCAGCGGCTCGCCGCCCTCCGGCAGCCACTGCACGGCCCAGTCCACGCCGTGCTCCTCGTCGGCGAAGTGGCCGACGAAGGGCGAGGACGGCAGCACCTCATAGCCGTCGGTGGCCTGGGCCAGGTAGTCGCGCAGGCCGTCCTCGAACTGCCACACGCTCTGGGTTCCGTCGGCTTCGGTAAGGGTGACCTCGAGCCCCGGACAAAGCACCGCCTTGGCACGCAGCAGATGTTTGAGACGCGACAGGGACAGCCGCGGTGAATCGAAGTAGCTTCCCTCCGGCCAGAAGCGCACCAGGGTGCCGGTGGCGCGCTTGGCGGCGGAACCGATGACTTCCAGCGGCGAAGCCGTCTCGCCGTGCTCGAACGCCATGCCGTGGCGTTCGCCCCCCTTGAGCACCTCGACTTCGAGACGCTTGGAGAGCGCATTGACCACCGAGACGCCGACCCCGTGCAGCCCACCGGAGAAGCGATAGCTCGAGGAGGAGAACTTTCCGCCGGCATGCAGCTTGGTCATGATCAGCTCGACCCCGGAGACGCCATGCTCAGGGTGGATGTCGATGGGCATGCCGCGGCCGTCGTCGCTGACCTCGACGCCGCCGTCCTCGAACAGTCGCACGCCGATGCGCTTGGCGTGGCCGGCCAGCGCCTCGTCGACGCTGTTGTCGATGACCTCCTGCACCAGGTGGTTGGGGCGCGCGGTGTCGGTGTACATGCCCGGGCGCTTGCGCACCGGTTCGAGCCCGGCGAGCACCTCGATCGAGCTGGCACTGTATTGGGTCATGGCGTCGTCTGTTTCCTATGCATGTTCGAATCCACGCGTTCAACCGCGGGCTGCCACTCGGCCAGGCGCCAGGGCATGACCGCCCTGGGCGAGGATCGCCGGCAGGTAGTCGGCCAGCGCCGAGAAACCGTGATCACCGCCGGGGTGAAGAATGGTCCTGGCCCCCTGATAGAACGCGAAGGCGTCGCGGCAGTCCAGCGTCTCGTCGGCGGTGCCCAGCAGCAGCAGGTAGCGCTCCGCCGTGACCCGGGTCGGCGTCATGTGCTCCAGCGCCCGACGATGGGCGGCTTCGACCACAAAACGCTCGCCGCTGTACGGGTTGACGAAGGCCTCACCGATCCAGGCGTCCACCAGCCGTGCCGGGGAGACCGCCGGATTGATCAGCGCCCCCGGCAGATCGTGGCGCTCGGCGAGCAGCGTCGCCAGAAAGCCACCCATGGAGCTGCCCACCACCAGCGGACGGTCGCCCAATGCGCCGAGCCGGGCGGCGGCTTCGTCCAGGGCCTGTTCGGGGCGATGCGGCAAGTCCGGCGTGGCGCAGGGCAAGCCGAGTTCCGCGCAGGCCTCGCGCATCAGCGCCGCCTTGGGCGAGGCGGCACCGCTGTTGAAGCCATGCAGGTAGAGCACCCCGCTGGTCGGCAACCGCGGCAGACCGGCGCTCAGCATACCCGACACCCTGTATAAATGGCCAGCCCGACACCGTTCACGACCATCGGGCGAATCATGCGTCCGCCTGCGGTTCGGCCGCCCACACCGCCTCGATCAGGCCACGCGTGGAGTCGTCCATGCCCTCGAGGCCGGCCTCACGCCGGAGGATGCGCTGCGTCTCTCCGGCCAGGGTCTTGCCCAACTCCACGCCCCACTGGTCGAAGGGGTTGATGTCCCAGATCGTCGCCTGGACGAACACCTTGTGCTCGTAAAGGGCGACCAGCGCACCCAGCGTCTGTGGGGTGAGCCGGTCGAGCAGCAGGGTGCTGGACGGCTGGTTGCCGCGATAGCGGCGATGGCCGGGGCGCGGACCGTCATCGGCCACGGCGGCGTCGCCGAGCATCAGCGCCCGGGACTGGGCGAAGCAGTTGGCCAGCGTCAGGCGATGCTGGCCCATCAGGTGATCGCGGGTCGCCGGGTCGGCGACATCGTCGTAGCGCACCCTTGGAGCGATGAAATCGCACTCCACGGCCTGGGTGCCCTGATGGAGCAGCTGGTAGAAGGCGTGCTGGGCGTTGGGGCCGAGCTGCCCCCACAGCACCGGGCAGGTGGAGTAGCCCACCGGCTCGCCGTCGTTGGTCACCGACTTGCCATTGGACTCCATCTCGAGCTGTTCCAGGTAGGCGGCGAAGTACTCCAGTCGGCCGTCGTAGGGCAGGATGGAGTGGGCGCGGATATCGAGGAAATTGACGTTCCAGATTCCCGCCAGCGCCAGCAGCACCGGCAAGTTGTCGGCCAGTGGCGCCTCGTGGAAGTGGCGATCCATGGCATGAGCCCCGGCCAGCAGGCCGCGGAAATTCGCCATGCCCACCACCAGGGCGATGGGCAGCCCGATGGCGCCCCACAGCGAGTAGCGACCACCCACCCACTCCCAGAACTCGAGCTGGTGAGCCGGGGCGATGCCCCATTCGGCCATCTTCTCGGGGCTCGCCGAGACACCGATGAAGTGCTGGCGCATCACCAGCGACTCATCGACGCCCTCCTGGCGGGCGCCGCCCAGTAGCCGCGCCTTGAGCCAGTCGCGGGCGGTGCGGGCGTTGGACAGGGTGTCGATGGTGGTGAACGACTTCGACGACAGCACGAACAGCGTGGTCTCGGGATTGAGCCGCGCCAGATAGTCGGCGAGCTGCGAGCCGTCCATGGTCGAGGCGAAGTGCACGTCGACGCGGTGGACGTCGTCGGGACGGTAATCGGCCAGCGCATGGGTGACCATCAGCGGCCCCAGATCGGAACCACCGACGCCGAGATTGACCACATCGCGGATCGGCTTGCCGGTGGCACCACGCCACTGGCCGGCATGAAAGCGCTCGACCATGTCCTCCATGCGATCCAGGGTGGCATGCACGGAGGCCACCAGGTCCTGCCCCTCGACCTCGAGTCGGGCATCCGCCGGCAGGCGCAGGGCGGTGTGCAGCGCCGGCCGGTCCTCGCTGCGGTTGACGCGCTCGCCGGCCAGCAGCCGATGAACGGCCTCGGGTACCTTGGCATCCCGGGCCAGGTCCAGCAGCATATCGAGCGTCTGCTCGCTCCAGCGCTGCTTGGAGAGATCCAGCGTCAGTCCGGCGGCGTGCCGGGTAAAGGTGGAGTATCGTCCCTGGTGCTCAGCGAAGAGCTCGCGCAGGTGGCGTTGCCCCATGCTCGCGGCATGGTCCTTCAGGGCGCGCCAAGCACCCCGCTGATCGACGGGGGGGTGGCTCATGGTGGCCTCCTGGGTCTTTCGTGCAGCCGACGGCAGGGAGGCGTAGAATGGCGGGCTTCCAGCCCATTTGCCCAGCCCTGCCCATGTGTGACGCATCTTACCGTGACGCCATCTTTTCCACACCCCTGGACCGGGTGGCGCGTTTTTCGTTCGACGAGCGGGTAGTGGCCTGCTTTCCCGACATGATTCGCCGCTCGGTGCCGGGCTACGGTCAGATCCTGGCCATGCTCGGTCCGCTGGCCCGCCGGCACCTGCGCCACGGCGGCCATGTCTACGATCTGGGCTGCTCGCTGGGTGCCGCCGGTCTGGCCCTGGCCGGCCAACTGCCGCCGGCGGCCTTCCGCTACACCGGGGTGGACCTCTCCCCCACCATGGTCGAGCGGGCCCGCGAGACGCTGACCACCGAAAGTCCGGATCACGACCTGACGGTTACCGAGGGCGACATCCGCGCCCTCGACTACGAACCCTCGGGGATGATCCTGCTCAACTTCACCCTGCAGTTCCTGGCGCCCGAAGATCGCGATGCCGTGATCGCAAGCCTCTATGACGCCCTGGAGCCCGGCGGCGTGCTGGTGCTCTCCGAGAAGATCAAGGCCGCCGACGAGCAGGACAACGCCTGGCTGGTGGAACGCTACCACGACTTCAAGCGCGCCAACGGCTACAGCGACCTGGAGATCAGCCAGAAGCGCACCGCGCTGGAGAACGTGCTGGTGCCGGACACCCTGGAAGCCCACCAGGCGCGGCTGGCCCGCGCCGGCTTCTCGCGCTCGCTGGTGTGGTTCCAGTACCTGAACTTCGCCTCTCTGATCGCCTTCAAGGAGGATTGAGGTGCCGATTCCCGACGCCCATCGCCCGCTCTACCAGGCCTTCCTCGACCGGGGCCTCGACGCCTGGCTGGCTCGGCTGCCCGAGCAGCTGGCTCGCGGCCTCGACCGATCGCGCTTCGGCGACCTGCCGGCCTGGGAGAAGGCGGTGACCAAGCTGCCGCCGCTGCCGGAAGGCCGCGAGGTACGCCTCGACGCCGACCACGTCACCGTGGACGTCGCCCTCGACGCCTCGCGACGCCGCCAGAGCGAGAGCCTGCTGCGCGTGCTGGCGCCCTGGCGCAAGGGCCCTTATCGACTCGGCGGGGTGACTATCGACACCGAATGGCGCTCCGACTGGAAGTGGCAGCGGGTGGCCCCGCACCTGGCACCACTGGCCGGCCGCAAGGTGCTCGACGTGGGCGGCGGCAATGGCTATCACGCCTGGCGCATGGCCGGCGACGGCGCCGGCTTCGTGCTGGTGATCGACCCCTCACCGCGCTTCTACTGGCAGTTCCAGGCGGTGCGCCACTTCGTCGGCGATGCCGACGGCGGCGCGGTGCACTTCCTGCCGGTGGGCATCGAGGACGTGCCGGAGGCGCTGGCCTTCTTCGATACCGTGTTCTCGATGGGCGTGCTCTACCACCGCCCCTCGCCGCTCGAGCACCTGGCTCAGCTCAAGGCCGCGCTGCGCCCCGGCGGCGAACTGGTGCTGGAGACCCTGGTGGTCGAGGGAGACGCCACCACGGTGCTGCTACCGGGCGAGCGCTACGCCGCCATGCCCAACGTCTACTTCCTGCCCTCCTCCGCCGCGCTGTGCCAGTGGCTCGAGCGCGCCGGCTTCGACAACGTGCGGGTGGTCGACGAGGCCGACACCTCGCTCGACGAGCAGCGCGCCACCGACTGGATGACCTTCCAGTCACTGGCCGACTTCCTCGACCCGGAGGATCCGTCGAAGACTCGTGAGGGTCACCCGGCACCGCGCCGCGCGGTGCTGATCGCCAACCGGCCGGGCTGATATCGGCTGTCACGATCGATGGCCGCGAGAGCATCACCGCGGTGCGCGATGCTCTCAGCCCTCTCTGATGTCACCTGACACGCCGACCACTGAGCTCCATGCACCTTTAGCTTCACATTTCTTCAGCGCTTCCTCGGAAGGTGGTGTGATACCTTGGCGGCCGACGCCACATGTCATCCCCACCTCTTGTCAGCGCCTGCCGCACGGCAACGGGAACGGGGCCTGTGGTCGTCATCGAGAGGGACCACTACCAAGCAAGGAGAGCAATCATGGGATTTCTAGCGTGGATTCTGTTCGGCCTGATCGCCGGCATTCTGGCCAAGTGGATCATGCCGGGCAAGGACCCCGGCGGCATTATCGTGACCATCCTGATCGGTATTGCCGGCGCCTTCGTGGGTGGCTGGCTCGGCTCACTCGTCGGAGTCGGCTCGATGGGTGACTTCAGCCTGGGCAGCTTCGTCACGGCCATTGTAGGCGCCCTGGTCCTGCTGGGCGGTTACCGGATGCTCAAGAAGGCCTGACGCGCTTGCCGGAGCCGCTCCGTCCGCGGGCAAGCATGAAACACGAGAAAGCCGCTCCGAAAGAGCGGCTTTCTCGTGGTGTGGCGAACCACCTGGCCAGTGTCACCGCCACATGATGCCACCCGATGAGACGCCAAGGGCCCGGCGAACTCGGTCGCCGGGCCCTTGATGGCAGGAGCGTACGCTTACTTGAGCAGCTCGCGAACGTCCTTGGCCTCCCAGTGCGGGAAATACTTGCGCACCAAGGCATTGAGCTCGACCTCGAAGCCGGCCCAGTCGACCTCGCCCGACGCCGCGCCGTCACCGGCCTCGGCGGCACCGCGGATCATGCCCGCCCCCACGGTGACGTTGGACAGCCGATCGATGACGATGAAGCTGCCGGTGCCCGGGCTGCGCTCGTAGGCGTCGATCGGCACTTCGCCGGTCAGCGCCACACGGCAGCGGGCGATGGCGTTGAGCTCGAGACGCGCCGCGTCGTGATGCTCCAGGGTGTTGACGTCCACCTGGTAGTGGATGGCCTCGATCTGACCGGCCACGGAGCGCCCGGCGAGGCGAATGTCGACCTGGCGACCCGGCTCGAGGGCCTGCTCGTTCATCCACACGAGATCGGCATCGAAGGCGGTGGCTTCGGTCACCTCGGCGTCGGCGGCAACGATCCAGTCGCCGCGCGAGATGTCGATCTCGTCAGCCAGGGTCACGGTGATCGCCTGACCCGGCCAGGCATCCTCCAGATCGCCGTCGAAGGTGACGATGCGCTCGACCGTCGACGTCTTGCCGGACGGCAGCACCTTGATCGCCTGACCGGGGCGCAGCACGCCCGCTTCCAGGGTCCCGGCGTAGCCGCGGAAGTCCAGGTTCGGGCGGTTGACGTACTGGACTGGCAGGCGCAGGTCAGTCAGGTTGTGGTCGGCGCGCACCTCGACGCTCTCGAGCAGTTCCAGCAGCGCTGGGCCGGCGTACCAGCTCATCGCCTCGCTCTTGTTGACGACGTTGTCGCCCTTGAGCGCCGAGAGCGGCACGAAACGGATGTCGTCGGCGCCGAGCTGCTCGGCGAAGGCGCGATACTCGGCGACGATCTCGTCGAAGCGCTGCTGGCTATAGTCCACCAGGTCCATCTTGTTGATCGCGATCACCAGGTGGCGGATGCCCACCAGATCGGCGATGAAGCTGTGGCGCTTGGTCTGGGTCTGCACGCCGTAGCGGGCGTCGATCAGGATCACCGCCAGCCCCGCGGTGGATGCCCCGGTGGCCATGTTGCGGGTGTACTGCTCGTGTCCCGGGGTATCGGCAATGATGAACTTGCGCTTGTCGGTGGAGAAGAAGCGATAGGCCACGTCGATGGTGATGCCCTGCTCCCGCTCGGACTGCAGGCCATCGACCAGCAACGCCAGGTCCACCTCTTCACCGGTGGTGCCGCTCTTCTTCGACGCCTGAGTGATGGCCGCCAGCTGGTCGTCGAAGATCATCTTGGAGTCGTGCAGCAGCCGGCCGATCAGGGTCGACTTGCCGTCGTCGACGCTGCCGCAGGTGATAAAGCGCAGCAGGTCCTTGTTCTCGTGCTCGTGGAGATAGGCTTCGATATCGTCGGCTATCAAATCCGATGCATGTGCCATGTAACACACCTGTAGCTGTAAGCTGTAAGCCGGAAGAGCCCCGGAGCTCCCCGACTCACCGCTGAATCTCATTCGTTGGATAACCTTGCCGGTGACCTGCATGCCTGAAGCTTCCCGAACCCGCCAAGAGTGTCTCTTGGGTATTCTTACAGCTTCAAGCTTCCAGCTTCCGGCTCGCTAACGCGCCTTCGGCGCGTTAGAAGTACCCCTCGCGCTTCTTCTTCTCCATCGAGCCGGCCTGGTCGTGGTCGATGGCGCGGCCGCTACGCTCGCTGGTGCGGGTCAGCAGCATTTCCTGGATGATCTCGGGCAGCGTGGTGGCCCTGGACTCCACCGCGCCGGTCAGCGGGTAGCAGCCCAGGGTGCGGAAGCGGACCCATTTCTCTTCGGGCACCTCGCCCTCTTCGAGCGGCATGCGGTCGTCGTCGACCATGATCTGCATGCCGTCGCGCTCGACTACCGGACGCGGCGCGGAGAAATACAGCGGCACGATGGGGATCGACTCGAGGTAGATGTACTGCCAGATGTCCAGCTCGGTCCAGTTGGAGAGCGGGAAGGCGCGGATCGACTCGCCCTTGTTGACCCGGGCGTTGTAGAGATTCCACAGCTCGGGGCGCTGATTCTTGGGATCCCAGCGGTGATACTTGTCGCGGAACGAGAACACGCGCTCCTTGGCGCGGCTGGCTTCCTCGTCGCGGCGCGCACCGCCGAAGGCGGCATCGAACCCGTACTTGTCCAGGGCCTGCTTGAGCGATTGGGTCTTCATCACGTCGGTATAGCCGCTGGAGCCATGATCGAACGGGTTGATGCCGGCGGCCCGGCCTTCCTCGTTGATGTGCTCGATCAGCTCCATCCCGGACTCCGCAGCCATGCGGTCGCGGAACTCGATCATCTCGCGAAACTTCCAGGTGGTGTTGACGTGCATCAGCGGAAACGGCGGCGGCCCCGGATAGAAGGCCTTGCGCGCCAGATGCAGCATCACCGAGGAATCCTTGCCGATGGAGTAGAGCATCACCGGGTTGGAGAACTCGGCCGCCACCTCGCGGATGATGTGGATGGACTCGGCTTCCAGCTGCTGCAGATGGGTCAGCCGCCGCGGCGTCAGGCCGGCGGGGGCGCTGCTGCCCTCGGCCTGGACGGCGCTCTCGCGTGTCGGTGCATGAAGACTGTTCATGGCCCGGCTACCTCGCATGACGTGGGCGGAAAGGGAATCATGCGACAGAGGGTACCGCCTTCGCGATAATAACGTAAAAGAATTAATATCTATCTTTTTAGACGCAATAGAGCTATCAGGGCGCAAGGCGCTCGACCCAGGTCTCGAGTTTCCTCCCTCCCAGGTCGACCACCCTGAAACCTGGCCAGGCGGCCTCGTCCACGGCGAAGTCGACAGAGCTCGGCAGGAACTGGTCGCTGGTCGAGGGACAGCCGTAGACCGTCACCCTGCCGGCCGATGCGGGGCCGTGGCCGCTGAAGGCTTGGTGAATATGGCCACACAACACCGCCTCGACGTGCCGGTGGCCGGCCAGGCAGTCCCAGAAGGCCGCAGCGTCCCTCAAGCCTAGTGCATCCATCCAGGCGGAGCCCACCGCCACGGGCGGATGGTGCATGGCCACCAGGGTCGGGCGGGTATCCTCGGCGAGCCGCTCGTCCAGTGCCGCCAGGCGCGCCACGCCGAGTTCGCCGGCCTCCTCGCCAATTCGCTGGGTGTCGAGCAGCAGCAACCGACGCTCGCCCAGATCCAGGACCTCGTCGAAGGGGCGGCACTCGGCCATCAGGCCGGGCTCGTCATGGTTACCGGGCAGCCAGCTCCACGGGCAGTCGAAGCCCGAGAGCAGGCGTGCCGCCTCGGCATAGGACGCTGCGGAGCGATCTTCGCTGACGTCGCCGGTGACCAGCACCAGGTCGGGGCGCAGGCGCACGGCGGCGGCCACCACGCGCTCGAGTTGCCGGTGCGGCAGGCCGATGCGCGAGCGTGCGAGGCGGTCGGCATGCAGGTGGAAGTCGGTCAGTTGGATCAGTCGCATCGGGCCAGGCGGCTCATCGGTGGGGCTTGTCAGGGAAAGGCGTCAGGGAAGCTCGGGCAGGTCCAGGGAATGGCCGTGGGCCAGGCCATGGTCGAGCCACTCGCCGAGGAAGCGGTTGAGCTGGAGCTTTTCGTCGGGCTGGTGCATGCGGGCGTTGGGGTAGCGATAGCGACCATCGAAGTGCCGCTGGCGCTGGAAGTCGTTGACCTCGGCCATGCGCACGTCGTGATAGAGGTGCACCCGCATGCGCGGCGTCTCGAGCACCCCATCGAGCACACCGCTCTGGGAGACCCGCACGATGCTGGTGTAGGGCGCTCGTTCCAGGAGCTCCAGGCACAGCGCGCCGACCCGGCGCCCATGGCTGACCAGCTCCACCTCACGGGACTCGCCGACCTCCATGTCGCCCAGCAGGCGGCTCAGCCGCACGTAGTTGGCGGTGCACTCACCCTGCAGGGTCTTCAGGTCGGTCACGTAGGCGTTTCTCGACACGCTACCTCCTCGCTCTCAATGAGGCCCGCTCCGCCGCCAGCCAGTGGAAGGCGATCAGGCACATGGCATTGTCGAGTCGACCGGCCATCAGGAGTTCCCAGGCGCGGGCGAAGGACAGCACATGCACGCGAATATCCTCGTGTTCCTCGTCGAGGCCATGGATACCGCCCAGGCCATGGCTGTCGATGAGGCCGCAGAACAGCGTGACCCGCTCATCGCAGGCCCCCGGGCTCGGATAGTAGGTATGCAGCTCGATCAGCTCACCCAACGCACAACCGGCCTCTTCCTCGGCCTCCCGACGGGCCACCTCGGCCAGGCTCTCTCCATGCTCGACCAGTCCCGCCACGATTTCCAGCTTCCAGGGCGAGTCGGGATCGGCCAGGGCACCGGGGCGAAACTGCTCCACCAGCGCCACGGCGTCTCGTTCCACATCGTAGAGCAGGACGCCCACGGCGTCATGGCGATGATGCACCTCGCGCACCATCGGAGCACTCCAGCCCCCCTCGAACAGGCGGTGCCGCAGATGCAGCTCGTCGAGGCGAAAGAACCCCTGGTGCAGGCAGCGACGCTCAGTCAGCTCCACGTCGCCGGCATCGAACGGCGCGGCGGCCAGGGCATCGAGCGGCTGGGTGCGATCGGTGTCCGACATGGCCCCTCCGGTGAATACGAAAGGGTCCATTATCAGGGTCCGCGGCAGGCCTGCCAACCTCGCGGCTCATCGAACCGTGGTCAGCCGCCTGAACATTCGCCGCGGGCTATTCGTTCCCCAGGCGCTCGACCATGGCCCTTGCCTGGGCGCGCAGCGCAGCGTCGGACGCCTCGCGCCCCTCTCTGATCGGGCCATTCAGGGCCCGTCGCGCATGGGCCAGGGCCTCGGCGTCCCGCCCCTCGTCCTCGAGGAAAGCCGCGTAATAGATATTGACGTCGATGCCGTCGGGACGTATCGCTTCGGCACGCTGGAACATCTGTGCGGCGGTATCGTCGTCGCCGAAGGCCACCGGCCACCCTGGCGCCCGATCATAGAGCGCGCCGAGGGTCACATAGGCCGAGCCATGATAGCCCTGGGGATCGAGCTCGAGGGCCGATTCCAGCACCCGACGCGCTTCCTTGGCCGCTCCCAGGGCGTCCAGGCCGCCGCTCTCCCGGGCCAGAGACGCCAGGATGATGCCTTGCCAGACCCTCACGGCCACGGTGTCGGGGTTGGCCTGCGCCAGCGTCTTCGCCTCCGCGGCGAGGGCCTCCAGGGCGTCGGCGCGCCGTGCCTCCGGCATGGCGGTGGTGGTGTGCTCCCAGCGGCTGCGTAGCGAGAAAAGCTCATTTTCCCAGGCCAGGGCCGAGAGCGTCGGTGCGAACACGAGCCCTATCCCGAGAACAAGGGAGAGCAATCGATGTGTAGGCATGGCGGTTTCCTCGTGCATTGTGGTTATTGGGCGTCACCACCAAAATGTAACGAACGTTTGAATTAATCGCCAGCCGGATATGGATCATCCTCTCGCCTGCTCGACGCCGTCTGCGATGCGTCATAAAAAAGGCGGCCCGAGGGCCGCCAAACACTTACCGCTTGCCAATTTGAACGTGAACGTCGGGCCTCAGGCCTCGCGCTTACCATCGACCAGGCGGCTGACGCCGGCCGGGTTGCCGTCGCGCAGGGCCTCGGGCAACAGGCCCTGGGGCAGGTTCTGGTAGCACACCGGGCGCAGGAAGCGATGGATCGCCGCGCTGCCCACCGAGGTGGTGCGCGCGTCCGAGGTGGCAGGATAAGGCCCGCCGTGGACCATGGCGTGGCACACCTCGACACCGGTCGGCCAGCCGTTGGCCATCACCCGGCCGGCGCGACGCTCCAGGCTCGGCAGCAGCGCGCGGGCGGCGTCCAGGTCACCGTCGTCCATCTGCAGGGTGGCGGTGAGCTGGCCTTCCAGCGACTCCGCAACGTGCTTGACCTCGTCGAGGTCGGCGCACTCGACCACCAGCGAGGTGGCGCCGAAGACCTCGGCCTGCAGCGCCTCGTCGCTCATGAAGTCCTGCGCGCTGGCCACGAACAGCCCGGTCTGGCAGGCGTTGGGGCCCTCGCCGGCGGCGCCGCGGGCGACCTCGCGGGCCTTACTGCTGGCGACCAGGCCGTCGACGCCCTGCACGTAGGCGTCATGGATGCCCGGGGTCAGCATGGTCTGGGCCGCGGAAGCCTTCACCGCCTCGGCGGCGGACGCCACGAAGGCATCCAGCGCCTCGCCCTTCACGGCGATGACCAGCCCGGGATTGGTGCAGAACTGGCCGGCGCCCATGTTCAGCGAGCCGATAAAGGCCTCGCCCAGCGCCTGGCCGCGAGATTCCAGGGCGGCGGGCAGCAGAAATACCGGGTTGATGGAGCTCATCTCGGCGTAGACCGGGATCGGCTCGGGGCGCGCCTGGGCGGCCTGCATCAGCGCCGTGCCGCCGCTGCGCGAGCCGGTGAAGCCCACCGCCTTGATGCGCGGATCGCGCACCAGCGCCTGGCCTAGCTCGCGGCCGGAGCCGTAGAGCAGCGAGAACACGCCCTCGTGCAGCTCGCAGCGGGCCACCGCGCGCTGCACGGCGCGGCCGACCAGCTCGGAGGTGCCGGGATGGGCGGCGTGGGCCTTGACCACCACCGGGCAGCCGGCGGCGAGTGCCGAGGCGGTGTCGCCGCCGGCCACGGAGAACGCCAGCGGAAAGTTGGAGGCGCCGAACACGGCCACCGGGCCCAGGGCGATATGGCGCTGGCGCAGGTCGACCCGCGGCATCGGCTGACGCTCGGGCAGCGCCGGATCGAGGCGCACGTCGAGCCACTCGCCGGCGCGCACGACCTTGGCGAACAGGCGCAGCTGGCCGCAGGTGCGGCCGCGCTCGCCCTCCAGCCGGGCGCGTGGCAGGCCGGACTCGGCCATGGCACGAACAATCAGCTCATCGCCGATGGCCTCGATCTCCTCGGCCACGGTCTCGAGGAACGCGGCGCGGGCCTCGAGGCCGGTCTCGCGATAGGCGTCGAAGGCGGCCCAGGCCAGCTCGCAGGCCTGTTCCACCTCGGCCTGGCCGCCGGCGGGATAGGCCGGGGACAGGGTCTCGCCGGTAGCGGGGTCGACGGCGTGGATCGGCTTGCCGTCGCTGGTCACGGCCTGCTGGCCGATCAGTTGCTTGCCTTCCAGGGTCATGCGGCTTCTCCTGTCGTGGGGCGCCGGATCACGGCGCCGTTCAGGTCGGGCGAGGCGCTCGATGGATATCGCCTCGCCAGGCAATGGGGTGGATGTCTCAACGCATCAGCGGACCAGGGCCGGACGCTTGGGATCGAACTCCCAGCCCTTGATCAGGTACTGCATGGCCATGGCGTCGTTGCGCTGGGTCACGTCGAGACGCTTGTACTTCTCGTGCGCCTCCATGAGCTTGTCGTCGTCCAGCTCGATGCCGAGGCCCGGCGTCTTGGGCACGGTCAGCTTGCCCCCCCGGATCTGGAACGGCTCCTTGGTGATGCGCTGGCCGTCCTGCCAGATCCAGTGGGTGTCGATGGCGGTGATCTCGCCCGGGCAGGCGGCGGCCACGTGGGTCATCATCGCCAGCGAGATGTCGAAGTGATTGTTGCTATGCGAGCCCCAGGTCATGCCCCACTCGTGGCACAACTCGCCCACGGCCACGGCGCCCTGCATGGTCCAGAAGTGGCAGTCGGCCAGCGGGATATCGACCGAATTGAGCTGCACGGCCAGCTGCAGCTGCTTGTAGTCGGTGGCGATCATGTTGGTGGCGGTGGACAGCCCGGTACGCTTCTTGAACTCCGCCATGGTCTCGCGGCCGGAGAACCCGCCTTCCTGGCCGCAGGGGTCCTCGGCGTAGCTGAGCAGGTGCTTGATCGGCTCCAGCACGCGCACCGCCTCGTCCAGTTTCCAGGCCCCGTTGGGGTCCAGCGTCAGGCGCGCCTCGGGGAAGGCTTCATGCAGCGCGCGGATGCAGTCGGCCTCTTCCTCGCCGCGCAGCACGCCGCCCTTCAACTTGAAGTCCTTGAAGCCATAGCGCTCGTAGGCGGCCTTGGCCAGGTTGGCGACAGCCTCGGGCGTCATGGCTTCGCGATAGCGCACCTCGTCCCAGGCATCGACCGGATCGGTCACCCGGGGATACGGCAGATCGGTCTTGTTCGGGTCGCCGAGCAGGAACAGATAGCCCAGAGCCTCGACCTCATCGCGCTGGCGGCCGTACTGGCCCAGCAGGTCGGCCACCGGCATGCCCAGCGCCTGGCCGAAGAGGTCGAACAGCGCCGACTCGATGGCGGTGATGACATGCACGGCCACGCGCAGGTCGAAGGTCTGGCGACCGCGCTCCTCGGGGCCACCCTGGGCCAACAGGCCTCGGCAGCGAGTGAGCACCTGCTTGACCTCGTTGACCCGCGCTCCCTCCACCAGGCCGCGGCACTTCTCGAGCCCTTTCTGGATGCCCTCGCTGGTGGGAATCTCGCCGACACCGCGGTTGCCGGACTCGTCCTCCAGCACCAGCACGCAGCGGATGAACCAGGGTGCGTGGCCGCCGCTCAGGTTGAGCAGGAAGCCGTCTTCGCCGGCGACCGGCACGATGTTCATCTTGGTGATCTTGGGAAACATGGCATTGCCTCTTGTACGTTCGAAAGAGCCAGCTAAAGAAAATCAGGTCACCGGCGCGGGGTTGAACAGCACCAGGTCGTTGTAGAGGCCGAGCCGGTCGGCGGCGACCCGCTGACGGCCGCTGGCCACGTCTAGGATCAAGTGAAAGAGCTCCCACCCCATCTCCTCGATGGTGGCGTCGCCGGTGGCGATGCGCCCGGCGTCGAGATCGATCAGGTCGTGCCAGCGCTGCCCTAGGGTGGAGTTGCTGGAGACCTTGATGACCGGCGTCATCGGCAGGTTGTAGGGCGTGCCGCGGCCGGTGGTGAACACCTGCAGGTTCATGCCAGCGGCGGCCTGCAGGGTGCCGCAGATGAAGTCGCTGGCCGGCGTGGCGGCGAAAGTCAGGCCGCGCTTGCGCACACGCTCCCCCGGCCCGATGACGTCGGCGATCGGCGAATCACCGGACTTGATCACCGAGCCGAGCGCCTTTTCGACGATGTTGGACAGCCCGCCCTTCTTGTTGCCCGGTGAAGTATTGGCGCTGCGATCCGCCTGCCCCTGAGAGAGATAGTCGTCGTACCAGGCCATCTGGTCGATCAGCGCCTGGCCGACCTCGGCGTTTACCGCCCGCGGGGTCAGCAGATGGATGGCATCGCGCACCTCGGTGACCTCGGAGAACATCACGCTGCCGCCGGCGCGCACGATCAGGTCCGTGGCGAAGCCCACCGCCGGGTTGGCGGTCAGCCCGGAAAAGGCATCGCTGCCTCCGCACTGCATGCCGACCACCAGCTCGGAGGCCGGACAGGTCTCGCGGCGGCGCCGGTCGAGACGCTCGAGATGGCGCTCGGCCATGGCCATGATGCCCTCGATCATCTCTCCGAAGCCCACGAAGGATTCGTCCTGCAGGCTCAGCACGTTAGCCTCGGGATCGGCGGCTTCGGTGTTTTCAAAGATCTTCACCGGCCGGTCCTCGACCAGGGTCGAGGGCTGCAGCTTCTCGCAGCCCAGCCCGATGACCATCACCTCGTTGCCGAAGTTGGGGTTCCGGGCCAGGTGCTTGAGCGTACGAATGGGCACCACCGCGGCCGGCGCATTGATCGCCACGCCGCAGCCGTAGCTGTGGTTGAGCCCCACCACGTCGTCGACGTTGGGGAAGCGCGGCAGCAGCTCGCGCTTGATGCGCTGGACCACGTGATCGACGGTGCCGGCCACGCACTGCACGCTGGTGGTGATGCCGAGCACGTTCTTGGTGCCGACGCTGCCGTCGGCATTGCGGAAGCCCTCGAAGGTATAGCCCTCGAGCGGCTCCGCCGGGGGCGCCGGGCGCGTCGCCAGCGGCAGGTCCTCCAGCGCCGGCGGCGTGGGCATGTGCAGGTTGGTCTCGTTGACGTGGCCGCCCTGGGCAATGGCCGTGGCGGCCGTGCCGATGATCTCGCCGTAGCGGATCACCTCGTCCCCCTCCGCCAGCGCCACCAGCGCGACCTTGTGCCCCTGGGGTACGTCGGCCTTCAGCTCGATGCCATCGTCGAGGCGTTCGCCGGCGGCCAGGCCGCCCTGGCCGACGACCACGGCGACGTTGTCGCGCGGATGGATGCGGATCACCCGGGGGGCCGGTGTCGAATGGGTCATGATCGAGCCTCGCGGTTGTGCGGATGGCGGGAATTCATGAGGGGGCCTCCAGGCGACGCTTAGCATGGCTCTTCAGCCCCATCACCACGGAGAAGGCCACCGAGGCGGCGATCAACAGCCAGAGCACCACGGCGATGGGGCTCTTGGTAAAGAAGATCGAATAGGTGCCGAAGGATTCCAGGCTCTTGACGAAGTAGACCTCCGCCTGGCTACCGAGAATGAAGCCGATGATCAGCGGCGCGACCTCGAGCCCGACCTTCTGGATCAGGTAGCCCAGCACGCCGAAGATCAGCAGCGTCCAGACGTCGAACATGATGCCGTAGTTGATGGCGTAGGCACCGACCACGCACATCATCACGATGATCGGATAGAGGATGTACTTGGGCACCAGCACCACCTTGGCGATGTGCTTGATGGCATAGAACATCAGGAAGAACATCACGACGTTGGCGAACACCAGGGCGATCATCATCACGTACCAGGTGTCGGCGTTCTCCGGAATGAACAGCGGACCGACCTGGATGCCCTGCAGGGTGAAGGCGCCGATCAGGATGGCGGTGGTGGAATCCCCCGGGATGCCGAGCGACAGCAGCGGAATCAGCGCGCCGCCGGTCAGGGCATTGTTGGCCGACTCGGAGGCGATCAGGCCCTGGGGCGCGCCCTTGCCCATCTCGCCGGAATCGCGGGAGAGATTCTTCTCCTGGGTATAGGCCAGCACCGAGGCGGCGCTACCGCCGACGCCCGGCAGCATGCCGACGAAGGTGCCGATGAAGGAGGAACGCACCAGGTTGGTCAGCCGGCCCTTGAAGATACCCAGGGAGAAGCCGCCGCCCTTGCCGAACTCGATGTTCTTGCCGGCCAGGCCGCTCTTCACGCCCTCCTCGGCCTCGAGCAGGATGGTGGCGATGCCGAAGATACCGATCAGCACCGGCAGCAGGGAGAAGCCCTCGAACAGGTAGGGTTCGAGGAAATCGAACATCAGACGAGTATGACCGTTACCGCCGTCGGAGATGCTGTAGGTGCCGATCAGGCTCAGCCAGATGCCCAGCACGCCGCTGAAGATGCCCACCAGCATGTTGCGAGACATGGAGGCGATGACGGTCAGCGCCAGCAGGATGATCAAAAACTTCTCGACGTAGGAGAACTTGATCGAGAACTCGGCCAGCACCGGCGCGAACAGGAACAGCACGATGGCGCTGATGAGGCCCCCGATCAGTGACGCCACCACGCAGACCCTGAGGGCCCGCTCACCCTCGCCCTTCTGGGCCATGGGATAGCCGTCGAAAGTGGTGGTGATCGAGGATGGCGTACCGGGAATGTTGAGCAGCACCGCCGGCACCATGCCGCCGGAGATGCCCCCCACGTAGAGCCCCAGCAGCAGCGCCAGGCCGTGATTGAGGCCGAGCGCGTAGGTAAGCGGCAGACACACCGCCACGGCCATGGTAGCGGTCATCCCGGGGATGGCCCCGAAGATGATCCCGACCAGGGCCCCCAGGGCCGCCAGCAGGAAAAAGGTGATATCGAGTAGCGACAGGATATCGAACATGGAAATGTCTCCGCTACGGCAAAGTGATCTGGAACAGCTTGGCGAGGATGAACCACGCCAGGCTCGGCGCCACGAGTGCGTTGATGGCAGCCGTGATGACCTTGCGCCGGGTCCTGGTGTGCATGTACATCAGCGACATCAGGAACAGGAAGGCCATCGACACGAACAGGAAGCCGTAGCCCGTATAGGGAAAGAGGTTGCCGACCACCGCCATCAGGTAGAAGTAGGCGACGATCAGCGCCAAGGTTCCGAAAAAGCGGAACTTGTCCATGGACTCGCCCAGGATCGGCAGCGTCTTTTCGCCTCGCCGGACGGCGGCGAGGAAGGGCGCCACGTTGAACACCAGAATCAGGGCAAAGAGACCGCCCATCAGCCAGTGAATGATGTGGGGAAAGAAAAGATGAGAGGTCTCGAAGTCGATCGAGACGCTCAGCAAGGATGACAGTCCTGATTCCATGGCGGCTCCGGTAAGGGCTCTATCAGGTGGCCTTTCGATCGTTGCGGGCTCAAGCAGCAGCCGCGAAGCGCCGGCGGGAGACCCGCCGGCGATCCTGCCTTACTGGATATTGGTGATGATGTCCTCGTAGACGGACATCTTGGTCTCCAGGTATTCGGCGGCTTCGTCAGACGGCTTGAAGTTGGGGATGAAGAAGGAGTTCTTCTGGGTCTCCTGGATCTCGCCCTCGGCATAGATCTCGGCGAGCGCCTGATCGATCTGGTCGACGATGGCCGGATCCATGTCCTTGTTGTAGAGGAAGAAGAATTCCTTATCGAAGGTGAAGTTGTCGCCGTTGCCCATGGGCACGGAGACATTGGGCGCGACGTACTGAAGCAGTTGCTCGCGAGTGGTCTTCCCCAGCCCGTCTTCCGGTGCCTGCTCGATGGTGCTGTTACGCGCCGTGAGCCACAGGAAGCGCATGGCCTTCTGATCGTCTTCCGGCAGGCGGGTGTACTGCTCGTTGGCCTGCACGGTGCCGTTGATCATGTCGGCCTGGTCGTCGAAGAGCTGCTGATTCTTGTCGGCCTGAGAACCGGTGTTGACCGCCACCAGGTTGTCTTCCATGCCCGGATGCTCGATGGCGATGGCATTCTTCAGGGCACTGAAGCCGATCTCCGAGACGCCGCCCGGCTGGATGGCCACGCGTACCTCCTCGCCGTTGCCTACCGCCGCGATCACGTCGTCCAGGGTCTGGTAGGGCGAGTCCTTGGGCACCAGATAGGCGTTGCCCGGGTTGATGGCGATGGTCGGCCCGATGGTGTACTTGTCGAAGATGTCCTCGTAGCCCTCGACACCGTACAGGTACCCGAGATAGGACTGATCATGGAAGATCATCAGGGTGTTGCCGCGCGGATCGCGATCCAGGAAGCGGAAGGCCGAGCTCGCGCCGACGGCATCCACCTTCATGTTGAGATCGAGATGCTCGGCCAGGGCATCGACCACGATGTTCGAGTTCTGGTAGGTGTCGCCACCGGTCGAAGTCGAGCCGATCACCACGCGAACGTTGCCGCGCAGCGGTCCGTCGGCGGCCAGGGCCGCGGTGCTGCCGAAGGCCATACCGGCCATCAGCACGGAGGTTCCGAGGGTCTTGTAGATGCTGGGCATGCTCATGGGTTCACCTCTTCGCTGTCGTTGTTGAGTGTGGGTGAAGATGGGCTATCAGTAGCCCTTGGCGGTTTCGACCAGGCTTTCCAAACGAGCCCGCTCGTCGGCAGAGGGCATCTCCAGCGGCGCGCGAACGCTGCCGGCGGGACGCCCGATGATCTCGACGCCGGCCTTGATCAGGCTGACCGCATAGCCGGCCTTGTTGTCGCGAAGATCGACGAAGGGCACGAAGAACTCACGCGAGATACGACGCACGGTGTCGGTGTCACCGGCCCGCAGCGCCTTGTAGAAGGTCACCGCCATGTCCGGCACGAAGTTGAACACCGCGCTGGAGTAGGTATTCACACCAACGGCCAGGTAGGCCTCGGCCATGATCTCGGCGGTCGGCACGCCGCCCACGTAGGCCAGGCGGTCGCCGACGGTCTTGATGATCCGGTTGAGGGCCTGCATGTCGCCCTTGCCGTCCTTGAGGCCGATCAGGTTTGGGCACGCATCGGCCAGGCGCTGTACCGCCGCCGGCTGCATGATGCCGTTGCCTCGGTTGTAGTAGATCACGCTGATGGACGTTGAATCGCAAATCTGGCGGGCGTACTCCACCAGGCCGTCCTGCGGGCATTCGGTCAGGTAGGGCGGCATCAGCAGGATGCCGTCGGCGCCCTCTTCCTCGGCGATGCGGGCGAAGGCACTGCCGGTGGCGACGCTAAGGCCTGCACTGGCGATTACCGGCAGCTTGCCGTCGACGGTCTTCACCGCCAGACGCACGATCTCGCGGAACTCGTCCTGTGACAGGTTGAAGAACTCTCCGGTGCCCCCGGCGACGAACACCGCCGAAATTTCGTGGCTGATGAACCACTCCAGCCGCCGGCGATAGCTCTCGGCGTCGAAACGCCCTTCGGCGTCGAAATCGGTGACCGGGAAGGACAGCAGCCCGTCACTGATAGCCTTCTTGACCTCTTCGCGTGTAAAACTCACCTGATCGTCCTCTTGTCGTCCGCTGGGTGACACGAGGAAAGGCGCCGCCCTCATGTCATACATCATACAAATGACAAACTAGCCGTCCGACCTCGGACTGACAATAGGCTCTGTGGTAGATTTAGACCAAAGTTGCATCGCGACTCACCAGGCTCGAACGCCGCGCTCGGTCGGCGTCATCCCAGTACTGCCCGCCCCCAGGACGCACGCATGTCATTGATCGACATCTTCCTCTCGACCCTCAACGTCACCCTGCCGGTGTTCGCCATGGTGTTCATTGGCATCGGCCTGAAGCGCCTGCGCTGGATCGACCAGGCCTTCGTCAACACGGCATCGAAGCTGGTCTTTCGCGGCACCCTGCCGGCGATGCTGTTCTTCGGCCTGGCCGATGCCGATCTGGAGGCAACGCTCGATCCCTGGATGCTCGGCTTCTTCGCCCTGGCTACCCTGGCGAGTTTCGTCGCGGCCTGGGGATGGGCCCTGCTGCGGGTCCGGCGCCCGCTGCGCGGGGTCTACGTGCAGGGGGCGTTTCGCGGCAACTGCGGTATCGTCGGGCTGGCCCTGGCCGCCGGCATGTATGGCGATGCAGGCCTGTCGCTGGGCGGGCTGCTGCTGGGCGTGGTGATCCTGAGCTACAACGTGCTGTCGGTGATCGTATTGGCGAGCTACCAGCCTCAGGAGGATGGAGCCTCCCATGGCGTCGACTGGAGCAGTATCCTTCACCACATCGTGACCAACCCGCTGATCCTCGCGGTAATCGCCGCCACGCCGTTCGCCGTGTTCGAGGTCCCGCTGCCTGGCTGGCTCACCACCACCGGCGACTACTTCGCCTCACTGACCCTGCCGCTGGCGCTGATCTGCATCGGCGCCACGCTCTCCACCCGCGCCCTCAAGAAAGGCTATCGCACCACACTGAGCGCCAGCCTGGCCAAGATGGTGGTCGTGCCCGCCGTGGCGACGTTGCTGGCGGTGGCGGCGGGATTCACCGGCCCTGCGCTGGGGGTGATGTTCCTGTTCTTCGCCAGCCCCACCGCGGCAGCGGCCTTCGTGATGGCCAAGGCCATGGGCAACGACGAGACGCTGACCGCCAACATCATCGCCCTCACCACGCTGATGGCCAGCCTCACGGTGACGCTCGGCGTCTTCGTGCTACGCGCGGCAGGCCTGATCTAGGTTCTCCTTGCGACCTCCCTGCCCGAAACGACGACGGCGCCCCATCGGGCGCCGTCGTCTTGTCGAACCGTGGGGAAAGATCGACCGATGCATCGGGTCAGCGATAAGTGCCTGCCACGGTCCCCTCGACCACCTCGAACTGCTCGAGCCCGCCACCTTCGGCGGTGGCCTCCGCCGGCAGCGGGTTGGCGTGGGCACGCTTGAAGTCGTCGCTGCCCACCCAGGCTCGGAAGGCGTCCTGGCTTTCCCACTCGGTCTCCACCACATAGGGTGCCTGATTGCCCTGGGGCCTGAGCACCCGCATGGCCTTGAACCCGGGCTGTTTGTCGATTTCCCCGGCCCGGGCCCGGAAACGGGCCTCGAACTCGTCCTCATAGCCCGGATTGACGTGGATGCGATTATTGACGATGTAGCTCATCTCGACTCCTTTCCTTCGGGACATCCATCTCAGGTGAGATCGGCAGGGGCGGTGAAGCGGGTCAGCAGTGCGCAGCCGGCAGCGGGCACTTCGGCGGCGAGCTCGGCGATGGCGGCGGTGGGAAACCCCGGCCCTCGATCGGCCCGCCCATCCACCAGCAGCCCGGTGAGCCCGCCCACCAGTGGCATGTGACTGACCAGCAGCAGCGGCCGATCGCCGTCCTGCTCCAGCAGCCACTCGACCACCGCCTCGGGCGAGTCGTCCGGGGTGATTCGGTCCAGGGGCTCGACCGACAGCCCCAGGGCCTCGCCGAGGCGTTCGGCGGTCTGCTGTGCCCGTCGATAGGGGCTCGCCAGCAGCCGCAGCCGGTCAAGGGCCAGGTCGTCGCGCCCGGCCAGCCAGGTCCCCATGCGGGCCGCCTCGTCGGCGCCCCGCGCGGTCAGCTCGCGGGCCGGATCGGGGCTGCCCCATCCGGCCTCGCCGTGGCGCATGATCAGCAGCGGTTCAGTCATGGCCGCCTCCGGTGTCGCGGTGATCCTGTTGCACGTCCTCCCGAGAAAGCACGAACTCCACGTCGCTGCTCTGCTGGCCGCGCATCAGCAGCCGCGCCATTTCCCGGGCCGGCACGCCCTCGAACAGTACCTGATAGAGCCCCTCGGCGATGGGCATGTAGACGCCCTCCTCGCGGGCCTTGTCACGTACCAGACGCACGGTATTGACGCCCTCGGCCACCTGGCCCAGCGCCTCGACGGCCTCGTCCAGGGTCCGCCCCTCGCCCAGCGCGAAGCCGACCCGATAGTTGCGCGAACGGCTCGAGGAGCAGGTGACGATCAGGTCGCCGACGCCCGCCAGGCCGAGGAAGGTCATGGGGTTGGCCCCCTGGGACACGGCGAAGCGGCTCATCTCGGCCAGCGCCCGCGTCATCAGCATGCTGCGGGTGTTCTCGCCCATGCCCAACGCCGCCGCCATGCCTGCGGCGATGGCGTAGAGATTCTTGAGCGCCCCGCCGAGCTCGACCCCATAGCGATCGTTGCTGGCATAGACCCGGAAGTAGTCGCAGCCCAGTGCGGTCTGCACCCGGGTGCGGGTCAGGGCGTCATGGCTGGCGATCACGGTGGCGGTAAGCTGACGTTCGGCGACCTCGGTGGCCAGGTTGGGTCCCGACAGCACGCCGATGTGCGCAAAGCCGGTCTCCTCCTCGAGGATCTGACTCATCAGTTTGAAACCCTCCTCCTGGATGCCCTTGGTGGTGCTGACCAGGATCTGCGAGGCATCCAGCCAGGGCCGCGCCTGACGCACCACGTCGCGGAAGGCCTTGGAAGGGATGGCCACCAGCACCAGGCCGGCGCCCGGCAACACCTCCTCGAAGGCGGTCGAGGCGCGCACGGCGGGATTGATGGCGTAGTCGGGCAGATAGCGGCCATTGCGATGCTCGAGGTTGATCTGCTCGACCAGCGCAGGGTCGCGCAGCCACTGGCGCACCTCGAAGCCGTTGTCGGCGGCGATGCTGGCCAGTGCGGTGCCGAAGCTGCCGCCCCCGAGCACCGCTACCCTGTAGTTGCGATCATCACTGTTGTTGCGATCAAGACTGTGATCGTCGGACATGGTCGCCCCGGGACTGGAAGTGGTCCGGGGATTGTAACGAAAAACGCCCCCATGAGGGGGCGTCGTATCGGCGCGATGCGGGCCGCCGAGGCGGCCCGTGGCCGTTCAGTCGATCATCGGCACCAGGGTGTCGATGCTCGAACGGGCATCGCCGTAGAGCATCCGGGTGTTCTCCTTGAAGAACAACGGATTCTCGATGCCCGAGTAGCCGGTACCCTGCCCGCGCTTGCTGACGAACACCTGCTTGGCTTCCCATACCTTCAGCACCGGCATGCCGGCGATCGGGCTGTTGGGATCTTCCTGGGCAGCCGGATTGACGATGTCGTTGGAGCCGATGACGATCACCACGTCGGTGTCGGCGAAATCGTCGTTGATCTCGTCCATCTCCAGCACGATGTCGTAGGGCACCTTGGCCTCGGCCAGCAGCACGTTCATGTGCCCCGGCAGGCGACCGGCGACCGGGTGGATGCCGAACCGCACGTTCTTGCCGGCGCTGCGCAGCTTGCGAGTCAGCTCGCTGACCGCATTCTGGGCCTGGGCCACCGCCATGCCGTAGCCCGGCACGATGATCACGCTGTCGGCGTCGTTGAGCGCGCTGGCCACGCCGGCGGTGTCGATAGCGACCTGCTCGCCCTCGATCTCCGCAGCCGGCCCCTGGCTGCCGCCGAAGCCCCCCAGGATCACGTTGACGAAGTTGCGGTTCATCGCCTTGCACATGATGTAGGAGAGAATGGCACCGGAGGAGCCGACCAGGGCGCCGGTGACGATCAGCAGATCATTGGACAGCGTGAAGCCGATGGCCGCCGCCGCCCAGCCGGAGTAGCTGTTGAGCATCGACACCACCACCGGCATGTCGGCGCCGCCGATGCCCATGATCAGGTGATAGCCGATGAAGAACGCCAAGCCCGCCAGCAGCAGCAGGGTCCAGAAGCCGGCGCCGTTGAGGTAGAGCACCGCCAGCCCCACGGAGGCGGCCGCGGCGGCGGCATTCAGCAGGTGGCCGCCGGGCAGCTGCTTCGGCTTGCCGTCGACCTTGCCGGCCAGCTTGCCGAAGGCGATCACCGAGCCGGTGAAGGTCACCGCGCCGATGAACACCCCGAGCACCACCTCGATCTGCAGGAAGGTGAGCTCCGCCGGGGTCTTGTGCGCCACCAGGGCGGCGAAGGCCGAGAAGCCCTCGGTGCCCTGCTCGGCGAGCTGGGCGGCCAACACGCGACGCCGTTCCAGGTCGGCGTTGAAGCCGACGAATACCGCGGCCAGGCCGACGAAGCTGTGCAGCGCCGCCACCAGCTGCGGCATCTCGGTCATCTCGACCTTCTTGGCCACGTAGGCGCCGATGCCGGCGCCGATGGCCATCATCGGCAGCATCCACCAGTAGCCGCCGATGCCCGGCCCGAGAGAGGTGAAGAACACCGCCACGGCCATGCCGATGATGCCGTACCAGACGGCCCGCTTGGCCTTCTCCTGGTTGCTCAGTCCCCCCAGCGAGAGGATGAAGAGTACGCTTGCCGCGATCGAGGCGGCAGATACGAAACCTTGTGCCAACATTTATCGATCTCCGCCGCTCAGGATTTCTGGAACATGGCGAGCATCCGGCGCGTAACCTGGAAGCCCCCCACGATGTTGATGGTGGCGATCAGCACCGAGATGCCGGCGAGCAGGCTCACCAGGGCACTCCCCGAACCGATCTGCAGCACCGCCCCGAGCACGATGATCCCGGAGATCGCGTTGGTCACCGCCATCAGCGGGGTGTGCAGCGAGTGGCTGACGCCCCAGATCACCTGGAAGCCGACGAAGCAGGCCAGGACGAAGACGATGAAGTGCGACATGAACGACGCCGGGGCCACCTGGCCGAGCAGCAGCATCAGCGCCCCGCCGACGCCCAGCAGCGTCGCCTGACGCTTGGTCTGGGACACGAAGGCGGCGTGTTCGGCGGCCTTCTTCTCCTCCGGGGTGGGCTCGGGCTCCTTGGGCTTCGGCTTGGCCGCGGCGATCGCCTGCACCTTGGGCGGCGGCGGCGGGAAGGTGATGTCGCCCTGGTGGGCCACCGTCGAACCACGGATGACGTCGTCATCCATGTTGTGGTGGATGACGCCATCTTTCTCCGGCGTCAGGTCGGTGAGCATGTGGCGAATATTGGTGGAATAGAGCAGCGAGGCCTGGGTCGCCATGCGCGACGGGAAGTCGGTATAGCCGACCACGATCACGCCGTTGTCGGTGACCACGCGCTGGTCCGGCACCGTCAGGTCACAGTTGCCGCCCTTCTCGGCGGCCAGATCGACGATCACCGAGCCCGGCTTCATGGCCTTGACCATGTCCTCGAGCCACAGCTTGGGCGCCGGGCGGCCGGGGATCAAGGCAGTGGTGATGACGATGTCCACTTCCGGCGCCTGCTCGCGGAACAGCGCCAGCTGCTTCTCGCGAAACTCGGGGCTGGAGGGCGCCGCATAGCCGCCACTGCCCGAACCATCCTGGCTGTCCTCGAAGTCGAGGAACAGGAACTCGGCACCCATCGACTCGATCTGCTCGGCCACCTCGGGACGTACGTCGAAGGCGCGCACCACGGCGCCCAGGCTGGTCGCGGTGCCGATAGCGGCGAGTCCGGCCACCCCGGCGCCGACGATCAGCACCTTGGCCGGCGGCACCTTGCCCGCGGCCGTCACCTGGCCGGTGAAGAAGCGACCGAACTGGTTACCCGCCTCGATCACCGCGCGATAGCCAGCGATATTGGCGGTGGACGACAGGGCATCCATCTTCTGGGCCCGCGAGATGCGCGGCACCATGTCCATGGCGACGACGGTGGCGCCGGTGTCGCGGCAGCGCTCGAGCAGGGGTTCGTTCTGAGCCGGCCAGAAGAACGAGATCAGGGTCTGATCGCCGCGCAGATAGCCGGCCTCTTCCTCGGAGGGCTCGCGGACCTTGATCACCACATCGGCGGCGTCCCACAGGGCCTTTGTGCCTTCAACGACGGTGACGCCGGCCTGGCGGTAGGCCTCGTCATCGAAACCGGCGGCCGCACCGGCGCCGGCCTCGACGAGGCATTCGTGTCCCAGCTTCTGGATATGTTGCGCGCTGTCCGGGGTCAGCGCGACGCGCGCTTCCCCCGGGGCATGCTCCTTGGGTGCACCAATCTTCACGTTGGATCTCCCGTGTGACGTTTTAGTATTGAAATTGTGCATAACCTGGACGGACCAGTCTTACGTAGCCGGCGCAGAATCTCAACCCGCATGGCGGGGATTAAAGCGCCAATGACGCCCCTGATATACCCATGAAAACAAGCGGCTGGAGTTGACCAATACGTCAAGGTCAAGCCCTGTAGCGCATGGCAACGGGGCTCCTGGCAACGCAGAAGGCTATGCGCGCCACGGATGACGCAGCGCAACAAATTCCGTCTCGGCGGAGAAATATAGCCCAAGGCAGGCGCGCCGACCGCCCGGTGAGGCGATCGGCGCGGGCGGCGCCACCCGAAAGGCGGCGCGGCAGGAAGGGTCAGGCGCTCAACAGGGCGTTGAGACGCTTGACGTAGGCGGCCGGATCGTCGAGGTGGCCGCCCTCGGCGATGATCGCCTGGTCGAGCAGGATCCGCGCCAGATCGGCGAAGCCGTCACCCTCGACGCCCTCCAGGCGCGCCACCAGGGCGTGCTCGGGATTGAGCTCGAGAATCGGCTTGACCTCCGGCATCGGCTGGCCGGCGGCTTCCATGATGCGGCGCATCTGGTAGCCCATCTCATGCTCCGGCAACACAACGCAGGCCGGGGAGTCGGTCAGGCGGTGGGTCACCTTGACCTCCTGGACCTCGTCGCCGAGCGCTTCCTTGACGCGCTTGACCAGGTCTTCCTTGGCCTTGGCGGTCTCTTCCTGGGCCTTCTTCTCTTCCTCGTCCTCGACCTCGCCGAGGTCCAGGTCGCCCTTGGCCACGTCGACGAGCTTCTTGCCCTCGAACTCGGTCAGGTGGCTCATCAACCACTCGTCGATGCGGTCGTGGAGCAGCAGCACCTCGATGCCTTTCTTGCGGAAGATCTCCAGATGCGGGCTCGACTTGGTGGCGTTGAAGCCGTCGGCGACGATGTAGTAGATCTTCTCCTGCCCGTCCTTCATGCGACCGATGTAGTCGGCCAGCGACTGATCCTGGGTGGCACTGTCGGTATGGGTGGTGGAGAAGCGCAGCAGGCCGGCGATTTTCTCGCGGTTGGCATGATCCTCCGCCGGGCCTTCCTTGAGCACGCTGCCAAAGGTGTTCCAGAAGGTCTGGTAGGCCTCGGGATCCTTGGCCAGCTTCTTGAGCATGTCCAGCGAACGCTTGGTCAGCGCGCTCTTGATCTTCTCGACCTGCGGGTCCTGCTGGAGCAGCTCGCGGGAGACGTTCAGCGACAGATCGCGGGTGTCCAGCACGCCCTTGATGAAGCGCAGGTACAGCGGCAGGAACTGCTCGGCGTCGTCCATGATGAAGACGCGCTGCACGTAAAGCTTCACGCCGCGGGCGCCGTCGCGCTCATAGAGGTCGAACGGGGCGCGGCCCGGCACGTAGAGCAGGCTGGTGTATTCGAGCTTGCCCTCGACCTTGTTGTGGCTCCAGGTCAGCGGATCGCTGAAGTCGTGGGCGACGTGCTTGTAGAACGCCTTGTACTCGTCGTCGGTGAGCTCGCTCTTGGGACGCACCCACAGCGCGGTGGCCTCATTGACGGTTTCCCAACTGACGGTCTCGCTGCCCTCGATCTCGTTGCCGTCCTCGTCGCGGGCGGTCTCGACCTTGGGCATGCGCACCGGCACTTCGATGTGGTCGGAGTACTTGCGCACCAGGCTCTGCAGGCGGAAGTCGTCGGCGAACTCGCGGGCGTCCTCCTTAAGGTGCAGGACGATCTCAGTGCCGTGGGCCTCGCGCTCGATATCGGCGACGCTGAACTCGCCCTCGCCCCGGGAGTGCCACTCGACGCCCTCGCCCTGCTCGGTGCCGGCCTTGCGGGTGCGCACCGTGACCTCGTCAGCGACGATGAAGCCGGAATAGAAACCGACGCCGAACTGGCCGATCAGCTTGGCATCCTTCTGCTGCTCCCCGGAAAGCTGCTTGAGGAACTCGGCGGTGCCACTGCGAGCGATGGTGCCGAGGTTCTCGATCACCTCGTCGCGATTCATGCCAATGCCGTTGTCACGAAGGGTGACGGTGCCGGCCTCGGCATCGTGCTCGATCTCGATGCGCAGCTCGCTGTCGCCCTCGTAGATGGCGTCATTGTCCAGCGCCGCATAGCGCAGCTTGTCGCAGGCATCGGCGGCGTTGGAGATAAGCTCGCGCAGGAAGATCTCCCGGTTGGAGTACAGGGAGTGAATCATCAGGTGAAGAAGCTGCTTGACCTCGGTCTGGAAGCCGAGGGTCTCTTCACGGGTGGCAGTGGTCATGTCTTTCGGACCCCTTGTCGACGTGTCGGCGGTGGCGAGGCCACCAGTTGCTTGGCTTCCATCGATATGGGGACCGGCCTGATTTTTTCAAGCGCCCGGCTCGCCGAGTACGAAGTGCAATCGCGCGGTGGCTACCGGCACGTCTTCGCTCTGCTGCCAGGCCTGCACCCGCACGTTGGCCAGGCGCCGGCCCTCGCGCATCAGCTCGCAGCGTGCCAGGGTCGGCACTACCCGGGCGCTGCGCAGGTAGTCGATGGAGACATCGACGATGCGAGGCAGGCGCGGCTCACGGGCCGCCAGCATCAGGTCCAGGGTAGCGGCGGTTTCCATGAAGGCCGCCACGACGCCGCCATGCAGCGCCGGCAGCAGCCGGTTGCCGACGTTGTCCTCACGGGGTTCGAGGCGAAAGATCAGCCCCTCGCCGTCCTCGGCCGGGGCGGCCGAGACACCGATGCGACGCGCATAGGGAATCCGCGCCAGCCAGGCCGCCACGTCTCCCGACGCCCGGGTGCGGGCCAGCCACTCGGTGTCACCGAAGCTATCAGCCATGATCGTTCTCCTCGGCAAACAGCGCCGCCGCGAACGCTGGCGGCGTATTGCGCGGCCCCAGCCGCGCGAAGTTGGCAATGCCCCGGGCCAGGGGCTCGTCCGGGGTTTGCCAGACCCGCCCCTCGGTGAACACCACTGAGGCGGTCACCGCCACCGCCCGCGCCTCGACGTGAAGGTCCGCGCCCGCCACCCCGGGACGAAAGTGGTCGAGGCGCAGGTCGAGGGTCGGGCACACCTCGAGTTCAGGCAACGCCGGCAGCACCGCCGCACCGCAGGCGGTATCCAGCAGCATGGTCAGCAGACCACCATGCACTAGCCCTCGCCCTTCGTCGCCCAACAGGTCGTCTTGCCAGGGCAGCCGCAGAAGAACGCCCTCGGGCCCGGCCGCGCCGGCCTGGAGCCCGAGCGCCCGGGTGTGCGGGATGGCGTCGACGAAGCGCTGCAGGGCGCGCCGCCACTCTTCGGGACCGGGTGCAGGGCCGGAGGTCATGGGCTATCTCGCTTACAGGTTGAGACCGGGTGCAGGATGAGGCCGGCATAGGCGGCGACATCAATTCAAACGTTTGACCAAAATCTAGCCCAAGCCTTCATTCGTCGGCAAGCCGCCTCCCTCAACGCGAGGGCTCGGCCCGTTCGCGCCAGGTCCTGTAGTCTTCCAGGGCACGATCCACTCGCGTCAGCAGCCAGCCGACAATCACCGCGTCGTCCATCAGTCCCAGCGCCAGCAGCATGTCGGGCACCAGGTCCAGTGGCGAGAGCAGATACACCAGCGCCGCGAGCATCCAGCCCAGCGCCGACCAGGGCACGGGACGATAACGGCCGCGCACCACGTCCGACAGCATGGGCGGGAACCAGCGCAGAGCCCGGCGCATGCGAACGAAGACGCCGGCACGGCGCTTCAGGCGCTGCAGCGGGGCGGAACCAACGGGACGCCTCATGGACACTCTCCTTGCCGACACGCGGGTTTGCCGCTACAGGATGGGGATAACCGAGGCCAAACGCCAGTCGTCGGCCTGCGGCGACACTACTCAAGCGCCGCTCCATGGGCGACCATGTGGCACCGCACACCGCACCACCCCGAGAGGCGACACGATGCCAAGCACCTCCTTCCGCATCCCCTGGAAGCCCCTGCTGACCACCGTCCTGCTGAGCCTGCCCGCAGCAGGGCAGGTCCAGGCCAACGACGATCGCGCCATGCAAGAGGCCCTCCAGGCGGCGCGCGCCCACGACTGGCAGGCCATCGACCAGGCCGCCGTCAACGACCACGTGCTGGCCGGCTACGTTGCCTACCATCGGCTCAAGGCCCGGCTGCCCGGGGCATCGCCGGACGAGGTGCGGGCCTTCATCGCGCAGCACGCTGATTCACCGCTGGCCGAATGGTTGCGCGGTCAGGCCATCTCGGCCTACGGCGAGGCCGGCCGCTACTCATCGCTGCTGGCGGTGGCCGACGGCGAACCCAGCGGGACCGAACGGCAGTGTCACTACTACGCCGCCCTGCTCGGCACCGACCCGGCGACCGCCGCCGAGGGCGGTCGCGCGCTGTGGCGAGTCGGGCATTCTCAGCCTGACGCCTGTGACCCGCTCTTCAATACCCTGCGCGCCCGGGGCGAGATCGGCCCCGAACAGATCTGGGAGCGCCTGACCCTGGCCTGGCAGGCCGACAAGCCGGGCCTGGTCGGCTACCTGGGCCGCCAGTTGGGAGACGACTGGACCGGGGCCCGGGCGGCGCTTGACCGGCTCGACGACGATCTCTCGATCATCGCCCGGCTCCCTACCTGCATCGGCCCGGACTGCCGGGGTACCGGCGCCCTGTTCGCCGCCGCCATGCACGACTACACGCGGGCGGATACCGCGGCGGCACTGTCGGCCTGGCGCCGGCTGGCGCCGCAGCTGGTCATCGACGACGTCCACCGCGACGCCATCGAGCACGACTTGGCCTTCTACTCGCTGGTTCGTGAGATCCATCATCATCGCGACTGGGTCGATGGCGTGCTGCCGCGCCTCGATGACCCCGAGCTGACCGAGCTGCGCATTCGGGTCACCCTGGCCGACCGCGACTGGCCTGGCGTGCTGGCCTGGGCCAACCGCCTTCCCGCGGAAGACGCCGGCGACGCTCGCTGGCAGTACTGGCAGGCCCGTGCCCACGAGCAGCTGGGCGACGACACCGCCGCCCAGGCGGCCTATGGCCGCGCCGCGAGCCAGCGCAGCTTCTTTGCCTTCGCCGCCGCCGACCGCCTTGGCCAGCCCTACGCCCTGAACCGCGCCGATACCGCGATCGACGAGGCCAGCCGCCGCGAGATCGCCGCCTCGCCCGTGGTGCGCCGCACCGAGGCCTTGCTGCGCATCGGCGAACCGGGCCTGGCCAGCAGCGAATGGTACAGCGCCGCTGCCCGCGGCACGTCCGATCGCGCCATGGCGATGGCCGACTATGCGGCCCGGCGCGGCTGGCCCGCTCGGCTAGTGCAGACCACCATCGCCGCCCAGCTGTGGGACGCCCTGGAGTGGCGCTTCCCCGAGGCCTACCGGTCGGACTTCCTGCGCTGGGGCGAGGTCAACGACGTCGACCCCTACCTGCTGATGGGCATCGCCCGCCGCGAGAGCGCCTACAACCCCGAGGCACTCTCGCCGGCCGGGGCCCGCGGCCTGATGCAGCTGATGCCGGGCACCGCCCGCCAGGTCAGCCAGCGCCTCGGGCTGGCCGATCCCGGCCCCTATGGCGTCCTCGACCCGGCCATCAACATCCGCCTGGGCAGCGCCTACATCGGCGAGATGCTCGAGCGCTATCGTGGCAATCGCCTGGCGGCCACCGCCGCCTACAATGCCGGCCCGAGCCGCGTCGACCGCTGGCTGCGCCATGCCCCCGAGCAGTTCGACCTTTTCGTCGAGTCGATCCCGTTCCGCGAAACGCGCAACTACGTGCAAGCCGTGCTGGCCTATCGAGTGATCTTCGAAAGCCTGGCCAAGGGCGGCAATGGTGGAGGGGTGTCGATGCTGACGCCGGCGGAACGCCAGGGACGCTATGACGGCTCGCTGCTGGCGAGGAATTAAGCTGGAAGCTGGAAGCTGGAAGCTGGAAGCTGGAAGCTGGAAGCTGGAAGCTGGAAGCTGGAAGACAGCATGAGCCCGACGACTTCGGAGTCAAGGGTTTTTCAAGCTTCCAGCTTAAGCCCGCGAAGCGGGCGTTCTTCCAGCTTCAGGTGTCAGGCCGGCGCTCGGGTCAGCGCCAGCTTGGCGCCGAATCCCACCAGCACGCTGCCGGTGATGCCATTGAGCCAGCGCGAGAAACGCGGGCTGGCCAGCCAGCGGCCGGCACGCCCCACCAGCAATACCACGGCGATCTGCCAGACGTTGGCTACCACGAAGTGCACGCTTGCAAGCCACAGCGACTTGGCCAGCGCCGGGTCCCCGGGGGCGATGAACTGGGGCAGGAAGGCCATGTAGAAGACCACCGTCTTGGGGTTGAGCACGTTGGACAGCAGCCCCTCGCGCAGCGGCCGCCAGGCCGGGACCCGGTTGCGCGGGCCATCGACCCCGGCTACCGGCAGCCCCTGGCCACGCCGAGCGGCCAGCAGGCTAGCGAGCCCCAGCCAGATCAGATAAGCAGCCCCGGCCAGCTTGAGCACGCCGAACGCCCAGGCCGACTGCAGCAGAATCAGCGAGATGCCCAGCGCCGAGACGCTAGCGTGCACGAAGAGCCCTGCGCAGATCGCCAGGCTGGTCAGCACGCCGTCGCGCACCCCGCCGCGGGCAGTGTTGCGGATCACCAGCAGGGTATCCACGCCCGGCGTGATACTGAGCAGGGTAATCGCCACCAAAAAGGGCCAGAACTGGGCATCAAACCACATGGGCCGGGTCCTCAGTCAGTGAACACGTCTCGCTTGGCATGACGCATGGAGATCTGGTCGTTGAGGGTCCAGAAGTCGTAAAGCACACCGAGCCCGCACAGTCCGAGAGTAAACAGATAGATCAATCCGGTGAGCCACTTGCCAAGATAGAAGCGGTGCACGCCGAAGGCGCCGAGGAAGGTCAGCAGCAGCCAGGCCAACGTGTAATTGGTAGGCCCGGCCTGGAAACGCAAATCGGCCTGTCGATCCATCGACGGAATCAGGAACAGGTCGATCAACCAGCCGATACCCAGCAGCCCGAAGGTAAAGAACCACAGGGTCCCGGTGACGGGCTTGCCGTAGTAGAAGCGGTGGGCGCCTAGAAAGCCGAATACCCACAGCAGGTAGCCGATGACCTTGCTGTGGGTATCCTGAGTGGCGATGCGGGTCTGATTCATGGAAAGGGTCTCGTCGATGCCATAGCGGTCGCTGGACGCCCGAGAGCTTTGTGGCTACATTGACCTTGCGGGCGGAAGCACCAGTTTCCCTGCGCCACCGTGTTGACGCAACCCTGGCGCTGATGCACTATCCGCTGCGTTGGTTAGCAAGTAGAAAGTCGTCAGTTGTACTTCGATTCCTTCGATACACCCGGTGCGCACTTCTTCCTTGTCTTGCCCACGCACGACGGGCCCATACGCGGTCTTGCGACCGGCACGGCCCAGCACCATCATTTAGCTAGTTAAGGAAATCGACAATGGCAACTGGCACTGTCAAGTGGTTCAACGACACCAAGGGCTATGGTTTCATCTCGCCGGAAGACGGCGGTGACGACCTGTTTGTCCACTTCTCCGAGATTCAGGCTGAAGGCTTCAAGTCCCTGCAGGACGGCCAGAAGGTATCCTTCGAGGTGACTCAGGGCAAGAAAGGCCTCCAGGCCTCCAACGTTCGCCTCGCAGAGTAAGCTCGCGTCCGAACGCACGATGACCGGCGATATCACCGGTCATCGTCGAGAAGAAGGCCCGCCTATCAGGCGGGCCTTTTTCATGGTCCTCGATCAGGGCGTCGCGTCATCGCCTTCCTGATCCGCACTTTCCTGCCCGGTCGTACTGCCCTGCTGATTCTCGGCCGATTGCCCGGACGTGGCCTGCTGTTCGGTCCCGGAATCATCGCCTCGGGTCGACTCGCGAATCTCGCTCGGCACTTCCTGCTCGGCGCGCTCGAACTGTTCGTCGATCTCGCGGCTGGCCTCCTCAAAGCGACGCTCGGTCTCCTCGAGGATCTTCTGGACCTCGGGATCCGAGGATTCTTCCAGCTCGTCGATGTCCGACGCCTGGGTGTCTTCCGACAGCACCTCGTCGAGCTCGCCCCCCTCAACCGGATCGGCCGTCGCCTCGGGCGCCTGACGCTCGACCTCCTCGAATTGCTCGTCGATCTTGCGCTGGGCCTCCTCGAAGCGACGGTCGGTCTCCTCCAGAATCTCCTCGACCTCTGGGCTGGCGCCCTCCTCGGGGAGCGCGGCCTCGTCCGGCAGTGCCGCCTCCTCGCCGACCGAAGAGGCGTCGGCGGATTCGGGGTCCGATGCCGACATCGCCCCCTCATCGGCCGGACTCCCCTCGGCCGGGGCCTCGGTGTCAGCCGTGTCGGTCGGCTCGCTTGCCGGGTCGTCTCCCGAGGCCGTGCCGCTCTCGGCGACGGCTGTTTCGCTCGCCGTGTCTCCGGCGGGAGCGCCTTCGGCCCCGTCGCTTGAAGCAGCCTCGTCGTCGCCGCAGCCCGCCAGAACCAGGGCCATCGCCAGGACGAGCGGTTTCCAGGGTGTCATGGCCTTCCTTCTCTTCAATGGGTGTGACGTCATTGCACCAAAGGGACTTCGGCGCCGCAAGGCAGGTTCAACGTGCAAACAGCTGGCCGGCGATGTCGCGAAACGCCTTGAACTCGATGGCGTTGCCGCTGGGGTCGCGGAAGAACATGGTGGCCTGCTCGCCGGGCTGGCCCGCGAAACGTACTTGAGGTTCGATGTCGAAGCGGATGCCGGTGGCCGTTAGCCGGTCGACCAGCGCCTCCCAGTCGACCATCTCCAGCACCACGCCGAAATGGGGCACCGGTACGCCCTGCCCATCCACCGGATTGCGGTGCACATCTCGGCGCGACTCGCCCAGGGACGGATCGAGATGGCAGACGAACTGATGACCGTAGAGATCGAAATCGACCCAGGTGTCGCTACTGCGGCCTTCGGGACATCCCAACAGCTCGCCATAGAAACGCCGTGCCTCGCCCAGGTCGCGGACCGGCACGGCGAGATGAAAGGGAGTCAACATGATCACACCTCCATGAGCCAAAACGTCTTCATGATGCCGCGGCATGCGCCGGCTGACCAGTCGAACGTCCCGTCAGCAGCGGGCAGTCGTCTGGCAGCGCCAGCCCTAGCACTCCCGGCTCCACATCGACTCGGAAAGCGCGACGATGACGGGGCTCGCCGTCGAGGGTCAGCGGCAGCTCGCTTCGCGACTCGACGCTGAGCCAGGCGGTGCGAAAGGTCTCGACGTACGTCCCCGCCTCGGGACGGCGCTGAAGTTCGCGGCGCATCGTCGCCATGTCCCGCAGCGAGGCGAAATCGCGCAGAATCAACACATCGAGCAGGCCATCGTCGATGCGCGCCGCCGGCGTAAGACGCTGCCCTCCTCCGGAGCGAGTCCCGTTACCGAGCGCCAGCACGAACAGCGAAGCCTGGCGCTCGCCCTCGGCCCAGCGCAGCGTTACCGGGTAGGGGCGGTACTGCCAGGCCTTGAGCGCCCCGATCAAGGAATAGGCGCCGCCGCCGAGCAGCCGCTTGAGGCTCTTGGGGGTCGAGGAAGTGATCTCCGCGCCGAAACCGCCGGTGGCCATGTTCAGGAAGTAGCGGCCATCCAGTCGGGGCACATCCACCGACGCCAGGGGGAGATGCAGGGCCGCCTCCAACGCCGGACCAGGCTCCAGCGGCAAGCCCAGGGCATTGGCCAAGTCGTTGGCGCTGCCCAGCGGCAGAATCCCCAGCCCAGGGCGTGCGTGGGCCGGCAGGCGCATCAGGCCATTGACCACTTCGTTGACGGAGCCATCGCCACCACCGGCGATCACCCGCCCAGCTCCCTCTCGACCAGCACACTCGGCCATGCGAGCGGCATCGCCCGCCTCCCAGGTGACCCACACGTCCAGTGCCGCCCCGGCCTTGCGACAGGCAGACACCGCCTCGCGCACCGCCGGCAGCTGGGCCGACTTGCCGTTCAGTATCAGCGTTGCCATGGTCTCATGTTCCTTCTCCTTGATCGTCGTCATGGCCGCTTCACGCTCGGCGGGCATGCTCGAGAGTTGAATGCCATTCACTCTATGACTTCCTTACACTGTCTGTCTTCTCGCATCCTTCTTCGACCATCGCGACACAGGGAGTTGTCATGATCGCACCGGCCTTCCTCCTGGCCGCTTTCCTCGGCGGCCTCGCTGCCATGACCCTGCGGCTGCCGCCGCTGGTGGGCTTTCTGGCCGGGGGCTTCGTTCTCAATGCGCTGGGCTATCAGTCCACACCACTGTTCGAGACGCTAGCCGACGTCGGGGTCACGCTGCTGCTGTTCAGCATCGGTCTCAAGCTGGACATCCGCACCCTGCTGCGCCGCGACGTCTGGGGCGGCGCCTCACTGCACCTGCTCGCCTCGACGCTGGTGATGGTTGGGATACTGGCACTGTTCAAGTGGCTGAGCCTGCCGCTGTTAGCCGATGCGGGCTGGTCGACGCTGGCCCTGCTAGGGTTCGCGTTGTCTTTCTCCAGCACGGTGTTCGTGGTCAAGGTGCTGGAAAAGCGCAGCGAGACCCAGACCGCCTACGGACGCCTGGCCATTGGCGTGCTGATCATGCAGGACATCTTCGCCGTGGTCTTTCTGACCGCTTCCAACGGTACGCTACCGAGTCCCTGGGCTCTGGGGCTGCTGCTGCTGATCCCGCTGGCACCGGCGCTGCGGGCCCTGCTGGACCGCCTTGGCCACGGCGAGATGCAGATGCTGTTCGGCATGCTGCTGGCCCTTGTGCTGGGCTATGCACTGTTCTCTGTGGTAGGCCTCAAGGGCGATCTCGGCGCCCTGATCATCGGCCTGCTGCTGGCGCCCCACCCCGCCGCCCAGACCCTGGCGCGCTCGATGTTCAGCCTCAAGGAGCTGCTGCTGGTGGGCTTCTTCCTGAGCCTCGGCCTGACCGCGATGCCCAGTTGGGAGCTGCTCGGCGTGGCGCTGCTGCTGGTCGTGGCGCTGCCGGTGAAGAGCCTGCTCTATCAGCTGGTGTTCATGCGCTTTCGCATGCGACACCGCACCTCGGTGCTGGCCACCCTGAGCCTGACCAACTATTCGGAGTTCGGTCTGATCGTCGGCGCCATCGCCGCCGCCCAGGGCTGGCTGCCGGAAAGCTTCCTGGTGGTGCTGTCGCTGGCGGTGGCGCTGAGCTTCGCCTTCTCGGCGGTGATCAACGGCGTCGGAGAGCGCATCTATCGCTGGCTGGAACCCCGCTTGCCCGAGCTCGACGAGCACGAGCTCGCCCCCAGCGATCGCCCCCTCGAAGTCGGCGATGCCGAGGCGGTGGTGCTGGGGATGGGGCGCATCGGCAAAGGCGTCTATCGCCGCCTGCAGAAGGAATACGGCCTGCAGGTGCTGGGCATCGACAGCAATCCCAAGAGCATCGAACGGCTTACCGCTCAGGGTTTCAACGTGCTGGAAGGCGACGCCGTGGACTCGGACTTCTGGGACAAGCTGCTGATGTCACCGGACGTGCAGCTGGTGGTGCTGGCCATGCCGCACCACGCCGGCAACCTGGCCGCCCTCAAGCAGCTGCGCTCGCGCCACTTCCCGGGGCGCATCACCGCAGTGGTGGAATTTCCCGAGGAGATCGAGCCGATCCGCGAGCTCGGCGCCAACGCCGTCTTCCATGTCTATGACGAAGCCGGACGCGCACTGGCCGATAGCGCCGCCGAGGAGGCCGGGCTGACTTCCCGCACCAGCCTGCTGGGCTGAGTCACCACGCCCGCCACCGCGGGCGTGCTACCATGCGCCCGCCCCTTTTTCGCCTCGAGGCTTCCCGCGCATGAACGACTTCTTCGCCGCGATCGGCCAATTCCTCGGCCACGTCATTCGTTTTGTCGTCGATGCGCTCAGCGCCGGCCTGCACGGCCTCGACGATGCCGCCAGCAGCTTCATCGGCGGCATCGCCGGGGCACTCGGCATTCCCGCCAACCTGCTTAGCCTGCTGGTGCTGGTCCTCGGCCTGTGGCTGCTGTGGAAGGCCTTCTCGGCGCTGCGCCGCCGCGCCATCGTCGCCACCCTGATCTGGGTGATTCTCGGTATCAGCGTGCTGGGCTGGCTGATCAACTAGCTGGGCGGTGGCTGAGCTACTGCGCTCGCGACGCCCGGCCTATGCGCCCAGTTCAATTCCTGCTGATCAAACAAGGGCGCCACCCTTCCGGACGGCGCCTTGTCTTTCTCGCGAGCGAATATCGCGATTACGCGAGCGCTTTCTCGATCACCTCATACACGTTCGGCGAGAGCTTCTCGGCGCGGATGCGCTCGAGTTCGCCTCGCATGAGTTCCTGCCGAGCCTCGTCGAAGCGCTGCCAGCGGGTCAGCGGGGTGACCAGCCGCGCGGCGATCTCCGGGTTCAGGCGGTTGAGCTCGATGACCACGTCGGCCAGCAGCTTGTAGCCTTCGCCGTCGAGCCGGTGGAAGTTGATGCGGTTCTGGGCGAAGGCACCGATCAGCGCGCGAACCTTGTTGGGGTTGGTCAGCGAGAAGGCGGGATGATCCATCAGGAACTTGACCCGATCCAGGGCGTCGGCCTGGGGACGAGAGACCTGGATGCTGAACCATTGGTCCATGACCAGCGGATCGTGGGCCCACTTCTCGCCGAAGGCCCGCAGTGCCGGGTCGGCCAGCTCGTCACGGCTGGAGTGCACCAGCAGCGTCAGCGCCTGTCGCACGTCGGTCATGTTGTGGTCCGCCTCGAACTGCCGGCGGGCCAGCTCGACGCCTTCCTCGTCCTCGATGCTGACCAGGTAAGACAGCGCCACGTTCTTGAGGCTGCGAGCGCCGATCTGCTCGGGCTCCGGTGCATAGGCCGCGTCACTGAGGTTCTCTGCGTAGACGCGCTGGAAGTCGTCGCGCAGGGCCACCGCCAGGGACTGCTTGACGAAGGTGCGAGCGGCGTGGATGGCGTCCACGTCGACCAGCGGCTGCTGCTCGGCAATGTAGGCCTCTGAGGGCAGCGTCAGCATCTCGGCGAGCACCGCCTTGTCGTCGGAGGCGGTGTTCAGCAGCGCACGGAAGGCCTCCACCACCCGCGAGTCCATGACCTTCTCGACGCCGTTACGGTGGGCAGCAATGAGGTCGTCCAGGGCCAGCAGCGCCAGGCGCTGTCCGGCATCCCAGCGATTGAAGCCGTCGCTGTCATGGGTCTGCAGGAAGGCCAGGTCTTCACGGGAATAGGGGAAATGCAGCTTGATCGGCGCAGAGAAGCCGCGCGCAAGCGACGGCACCGGTGCTTCCTCGACGTCGGTGAAGACGAACTCCTGCTCCTCCTCGCGCAGATGGATCACGCCATCGCGACCGAGAGACTCGCCATCCAGGGTCAAGGTCAGGTCGCGGCCGGACTTGGTACCGACCAGCCCCAGCCGGATCGGGATGTGCAACGGCTGCTTGTCCGGCTGGCCCGGGGTGGCCGGCGTACGCTGGCGCAGCACCAGGCGGTAGACACCGTTGGCATAGTCGTACTCGCCGTGGGCATCGATCTCCGGAGTCCCGGCCTGGGAATACCAGCGCATGAACTGATCGAGATCCTGGCCCGAGGCCTCCGCCATGCAGGCGACGAAGTCCTCGATGGTCACCGCCTGGCCGTCGAAGCGCGAGAAGTAGAGATCGCTGCCGCGACGGAAGGCCTCCCAGCCCACCAGGTTGCGCAGCATGCGCACGATCTCGGCACCCTTCTCGTAGATGGTCAGGGTGTAGAAGTTGCCGATCTCGATGTAGTGATCCGGCCGCACCGGGTGCGCGGTGGGTCCGGCATCCTCGGCGAACTGGGCGGTGCGGAAGAAGGACACTTCTTCGATACGCTTGACCGGCGCGGAATTGGTATCGGCAGAGAAACTCTGGTCGCGGAAGACGGTGAAACCCTCCTTCAGCGACAGCTGAAACCAGTCTCGGCAGGTGACGCGGTTGCCCGACCAGTTGTGGAAATACTCGTGGGCGACGATGCCCTCGACGCGCTGGAAGGCAGCATCGGTGGCGGTGTGAGGATGGGTCAGCACCGCCGCCGAATTGAAGATGTTGAGCCCCTTGTTCTCCATGGCGCCCATGTTGAAGTCGTTGACCGCCACGATCATGAACAGATCGAGATCGTATTCGCGTCCGTAGGTCTCCTCGTCCCAGCGCATGGCCCGCTTGAGCGAGGCCATGGCGTGATCGGTCTTGCCGAGATTCTCTTCCTCGACCCAGATCTGCAGCGTCACCTCGCGGCCGCTGGCGGTGGTGAAGCGGTCCTCGACCTTCTGCAGATCGCCGGCCACCAGGGCGAACAGGTAGCAGGGCTTGGGATGCGGATCTTCCCAGGTCACGAAGTGGCGGCCGTCCGGCAGCTCGCCTCGCTCCACCGGGTTGCCGTTGGAGAGCAGCACCGGCTCGCGATCACGCCGACCGACCACGGTGGTGGAGAAGGTCGCCATGACATCGGGGCGATCCGGGTAGAAGGTGATGCGACGAAAGCCTTCGGCCTCGCACTGGGTGCAGAACATGCCGCCGGACTGGTAGAGCCCTTCCAGGGCGGTATTGTCCTTGGGCGCAATCTCGACTTCGGTATCCAGCAGGAAGCGATCCGGAACGTTGTCCACACGCAGGCCGCGCTCGGTCAGGGCATACTCGTCTTCACCCAGCGGCTGCCCGTCGATGGCGATCGACTTGAGCGTCAACTGCTCACCGTCCAGTTCCAGCGGCTCTCCGGCCACGTGCTCGGGGTGGCGCTCGACGTGCAGGCGCGCCTTGACGCGAGTCGCCGCCGGGTCGAGATCGAAGCTCAGCTCGGCGTGGGTGACGCGATAGGCGGGGGGACGATAGTCGCTCAGGTAGATCGGTTGGGGTTCAGACATCGAGGATGGCTCCTGTGAAGGTTGCCGGCCATTGTACGGCCCTCCCAGCCCCGACCTCAAAGCAATACCCGATCAGGAGTCGGCGACCGGCTCCGGCCGCGTCAGGATCCAGGCGCCGACCAGCGTCAGGACGCTAATCAGCGCGACCTTGAGCCACAGCGCACCGACGGTAAGGGCCAGAATCAGCATCGATACCAGCAGCATACAGCCGGCCAACCACTTGGCATGGCGTGGAATCGCCCGCTCTTCCTCCCAGGCCATCACGGCGGGACCGAAACGCGGATGCGAGCGGATCCAGCCTGCGAAGCGCGGCGACCCCTTGGAGGCGGCCCACACCGCCACCAGCATGAAGCAGGTGGTGGGCATCAGCGGCAGGAAGGCACCGATCACCCCGAGGGCAAAACTCATTCCGGCGAGGGTCAGGTAGGCGATTCGGCGCGCATGGGACATCGTGCGCTCACTCCTTTGGCGGCAACGGCGTATCTATATTGAAGCCCAAGCCACTACCGCCTGCCAATCGCCATCATCAATGGCGATATCAGCGACGGGCTATGGTGAAACGACCTCAATCGCGGAAGTTGTCGAATTGCAGTGCCAAGTCGGGGCCGTCCTCGCCCTTGAGCAGCGCCATGATCTTCTGCAGATCATCGCGCTTCTTGCCGGTGACCCTAACCTTCTCTCCCTGGATCTGGGCCTGCACCTTGAGCTTGGTGTCTTTGATGCGTTTGACGATGTCCTTGGCTTCCTTCTGCTCCAGGCCCTGCTTCAGACGCACCGCCTGGCGGGCGCGTACACCGGAGAGCTCGGGGTCGTCGATCTCCAGGCAGCGCGGATCGATACCCCGGCCGATCAGCTTGTTGCGCAGCATGTCGAGCATCTGGCGCAGCTGAAAGTCGACCTCGGCCTCGAGGGTGACCGTCTCGCCGTCGAGCGCAAAGGAAGCCGTGACGCCCTTGAAGTCGAAGCGGCTCTGCAGCTCGCGATTGGCCTGGTCAACGGCGTTGCTGGCCTCGTGCTTGTCGAATTCGGAGACGATGTCGAAGGAAGGCATGAACAGTATCCCGGTGATGAACGAAGGCGCCATTCTATGCCCGGCAGCCGGTCACGCCTAGGCATCCGCCACTCAACCGCGGCTGTCGCACGACCCGACTAACCTGCCCGAGCCAGCGCCAGCGCCTTGCCCATGCGCCAGGCCGCACAGCCATCCTCGTAGTAATCATCCAGCCAGTCACTGGGCGCAAAGCCCATGCGCCGGTAAAGCGCCAGGGCCGCCTGATTATCGGCACGCACCTCGAGCACCAGCCAGTCGCAGCTTCGTTCCCGGGCCGCGGCCTCCAGCCACTCGAGCATCCGACGACCAAGGCCGCTCCCGCGCGCCTCGGGATGCACGCAGAATGAATAGAGTCGGGCTCGGCCGCTGCCGTAGCGAAACAGCAGGGTGCCATAGCCGATCAGTCGCCCATCTTCCCCCTCGGCCACCAGGGTCAAGGCATTGGCGCGGTTGAGCAGGTGCCAGAGCTGGCGGCGGCTGAAGCGGTCGCCGCTGAAGGCCACCTGCTCGAGGCGATAGAGGTCGGCCAGATCGCGAGACACCACGGGGCGCAGGAAAACGGTCATGGTCAGTATCGTTCAGTGGTCCTGCCACGGATTCTGGCCAGGCAGAGGACCGCTGTCAGCGGCCTTTTCAATGAAATCTTTTCACGCATGTTCCAGCTTGTATGGATCGTGGCTCAGGCGCATGCTGAGCCCGTCGCCATCCACTGGTGCCCCGCCCATGAGCGTACTGAGAATCGTCGTCGACCACCGCGACGACTGGCTGCCCTACTTCCCTAGCGATGATTTGATGGTCGCGGACGACTTTCTCGCCCTGGACGGCGCGCCGGGCCGTCCCAGCGGAGAGCGGGGCACTCGCGTGATCAACCTGTGCGGCGACCTGGACTACCTGGGCACCGGTTACTACGTATCGCTGCTGGCCCAGGCCCGTGGGCAACGAGTCCAGCCCGACGTCGAGACCCTCAACGCCCTGACGCGCAAGGCCACCATCGACCTGGCCCTGGCACCGCTGGCGCCGCTGCTGGCGGACCTGTCCCGCGACGGCCGGCTGGCCGGCGACAGCCACGACGTGCGCATCCTGTTCGGCGAGTGCCTGGACCCCGCCTTGGCGCCACTGGCCCGCCGGCTGTTCGAGCGGCTGCCCTGCCCGCTGCTGACGCTACGCCTGGTGCATCGCCAGGCACAGTGGCGCGTGGAGCGCGTGCGTCCCTGCCGCCTGCGTGACCTGAACGACGCCGAGCAGGACCTGTTCGCCACGGCCCTGAACCGCCACTCTCGGCAGGTGTGGCGATCGCCGCTCGCGCGTCGACGCTACCGCTTTGACCTCGCGATCCTGGTCAACCCCGAGGAAACGCTTCCTCCCAGCAACCGCGGCGCCCTCAAGGCCTTCATTCGCGCCGGACGGCGACTCGGCATCGATGCCTCGTTGATCACCCGACGCGATACCGCCCGCCTGGCCGAGTTCGACGGCCTGTTCATTCGCGAGACCACGGCCCTCAACCACCATACCTGGCGCATGGCCCGTCGAGCCGAGCACGAGGGGCTGGTGGTCATCGACGCCCCGGACGATATCCTGCGATGCACCAACAAGGTCTATCTGCATGCCCTGCTGCGCGCCCGAGGCGTTCCCGCGCCAGACGGCATGCTGCTGCGTCGCGGTGATCGCGAGGGCATCGCTCGCCTGGCCGAGGCGCTCACCTTCCCTCGGGTGCTCAAGATTCCCGACGGAGCCTTTTCACGCGGCGTGGTGAAGATCGCCTCCGGTGAGGCGCTGATCCATGAGGCCAACCGGCTGTTCGCCGACTCGGCCCTGCTGCTGCTCCAGGAGTGGCTGCCCACCGAGTTCGACTGGCGCGTCGGCGTGCTCGATGGCCAGGTGCTGTTCGCCAGCCGTTACTACATGGCGCGCGGCCACTGGCAGATCTACGACCACGCCGGCGGCCGAGTCAGGAGCGGCGGTTTCACCACCCACTCACCCGATGACGTCCCGGCACCCGTGGTGCGGGCGGCATTGCGCGCCACTCGATTGATCGGCAACGGCCTGTACGGCGTCGACCTCAAGCAGATCGGCGATCGTGCGCTGGTCATCGAAGTCAACGACAACCCCAACATCGATGCCGGCATCGAGGACGCGGTGCTGGGGCCGGCGCTCTTCGAGCGCATCATGGCGGTCTTCCTGGCCCGCATGGAGGCGCGCCGACTGGGCAGCTGACGTCGTCCATCGACTGGGGTAGGCTGCCTTCCCTTGCCCCCGACACCAACAGGAGCCGAGATGAGCGATCGCGACGAACGCCACCGCCGAGCCATGCAGACCCTCAAGTCCCACGTCGACGACAAGGTCGCCGCTGCCACCGAGCGGCGTGGCCAGCTGCTGGTATTCACCGGCAACGGCAAGGGCAAGACCACCGCCGCCTGGGGCACCGTGACGCGCGCCCTGGGCTACGGATACCGGGTCGGGGTGGTGCAGTTCATCAAGGGCCAGTGGGAATGCGGCGAGCGCGCGCGTCTCGAGCAAGACCCGAACCTGGAGGTGGCGATCATGGCCACCGGCTTTACCTGGGAGACCCAGAACCGCGAGAGCGATACCGAGGCCTGTCGCGAGGTATGGGCCGAGGCCGAGCGCATGCTCGCCGATCCCGAGGTCTATTTGGTGGTGCTCGACGAGATCACCTACATGCTCAAGTTCGGCTACTTGGACATTGCCACGGTCAAGCACGCACTGGAACATCGCCCCGTCGAGCAGACGGTGATCATCACCGGGCGCAACGCCCACCGCGAGCTGCAGGCCATGGCCGACACCGTCACCGAGATGCAGGAAGTTCGGCACGCCTTCAATGCGGGCCTCGAGGCACGCCGCGGCATCGACTATTGATCAGCTCCAGATCGTGCCCACCGGCGTCTCGGGGCGGTAGTGGTAGGCGATCTGGGCCTGCAGCAGCTCGGCGGTGGCCAGCGCATCGGTGAGCGCATGATGGCCTTGGTAGGGCGGCAGTCCATAGCGGGCACGGCTGTCGTAGAGCCGAATGGAGGCCGGCGGCCGGCCGATCCAGCGCTTGAAGCGCGCCAGCATCGACTGGCGGTGGATGCGCGCTTCCAGCGACATGGTGTCGATGGCGGGGAACATCACGCCCTCCCCCAACCGCGCCTTGACAGCCACGTCAAGGAAGGGCCGCTCAATATGGCGGTAGTGCACCACCGCCAGGCGCCCGGCCAGGGCATCGAACAGGTCCTCGAGGATGTCGTCGAGCTCGGAAGCCTCGGCGATATCGGCGTGAGTGATGTGATGAAAGGTCACCGACTTGGCATCCAGCGGGCGACGCGGCCGCACGACCCAGTAGCGTCGCCCGGTCAGATCGATGCGCCCCAGGGTGAAGGGCACCAGCCCGATGCTGACGATGGAATTGCGCCGCGCGTCGAGCCCGGTGGTCTCCATATCAAGCGCCATCAGCGGCGCCTCGGCGATGGGCGTCTCGGGCGCCGGCACGCCGGCGGCGAAAAAACGCGCCAGGCGCCGGTCCCGTGCCCGGCCGGCCCGGTTCGCCAGATAGCTCGTCCAGTCGGGGATTTGCGTCCTGCGCGGGCGAATCAGCATCCTGATGCTCTCATTTGGCCCTCGATGGCATGGGATAACGGAACTTGAGGAACTTCTGGGCGTGGCTCAGCGACTGGAAAGCGTCCTTGAGGTGCTGACGCTCGCTGCTAGAGACGTTTTCTGGCTCGATGTTGTTGTCCGGCGCCTGGTCGTGCTGGATATCGATGACCTGGTGACGGATCCGCGACATCGACAGGAATTCCAGCGCGTACCGCAGGCGGTCGCTGACCCCGGGAGCGAGGAGCTGGGTGCGGTCGATGTCGTCGAGTCGGTCGAAGCTGTTCTGGGCGTTCGAGCCGCAGGCCAGGGCGTGCACACGGATCAGGTCGACCATCGGCGCCGTGCCGCGTCGCTTGAGGTTGATGGAATTGTTGTGCTTGCCGTCCTTCTCCATCACGAAGGTGCGGAAGAAGCCCAGCGGCGGCGTTCGATTGAGGGCATTGCGCGCCATGGCGGCAAGGAACAGCGGATGGCGGGCGGCATGCTGGGCCACCAGGTCCTGGAGTTGCTCGACCAGCACGTTCTCGCCGAACACCGGGTCGAGGTCGAAGAAGATCGAGCTGTGCAGCAGCCGCTCGGGATTGGGTTGCTCGATCCACTCGGTGAAATAGCGCTTCCATACCGCCAGCGGCTGCCGCCAGCGGTCGTTGGTGGCCATGATGTCGCCCTTGCAGAGGGGATAACCGCAGGCATCCAGGCCATGGCAGACGAAGCTGGCCAGGTCGCGGAAGTAGGCATCGTGCTGCTCGGGGACGAAGTCGTCGGAGAGCACCAGGGCGTTGTCCTGGTCGGTGACCACGGACTGCTCGTTGCGGGCCATCGAGCCCAGCGCCATGAAGCAGTAGGGCACCGGCGGCGGTCCCAGGCTTTCCTCGGCGAGTTCCAGCAGGCGGCGCGTGAAGCTGCGCGCGATGGTCGACAGGGCGCTGCCCACCATGCGCGAATCGGCGCCCTCCTCGACCAGGCGCACGAAGGCGGCGCTGACGTCCGGGGCGAGACGCGCCAGGCCCTCGGCGCTGGGCTGGTGATAAATGTTGCTGACCAGATAGAGGCTGCTCTGGGTCTCGTAGCGGATGATGTCCGAGAGATGCACGATGCCGACCGGCCGGCGACGGTACATGACCGGCAGGTGGTGGATGTTGTGGCGCAGCATGACCAGCATCGCTTCCTGTACCGACTCGTCGGACTGCACGGCGATCACCCGGTCGCCGACCACCTCGCCGACCGGTGTGTCCGGCGAACGCCCCTCGGCGACCACTCGGGTGCGGAAATCGCTGTCGGTAAGGATGCCGCGCAGTTGCCAGGCGCGATCTTCGCTGTCGCGGAAGGTGTAGCGTGGATTGTCCCCCGGGGCATCCAGCACCAGCACCGCCGAGGCCTGATAGTCGGTGATCTGGCGGGCGGCCTCCTGAACGGTGGTCGAGGCCTCGACCATCACCGGGTAGCGGGTGACCAGCTTGCGCACCCGGGTGATCATCATGTCGTTGTTCTTCTTGTGTTCTTCCACCGCGCTCTCGAGGCGCGGCCGCTGCAGCTCGACGAAGTCGGCGAAGTCCTCATCGGCCTGACAGAGATGCTGGAAGACCGCCTCGGGGATGAAATAAATGAGGCTGTCTTCCATGGCCCGCACCGGATAGCGCACCCGGTGGTTCCGCAGCAGGCTGAACTGGCCGAAGATCTCGCCCTCGCCCCGGCGATTGTAGAGCTCGCCACCGCGCCGATAGACCTCCACGGCACCGCTGCGGATGTAGCACAGCTCGTGCAGTTCCTGGTCCAGCGTCAGGATGTCGGTGCCGGCCTTGAAGTAGGCGACCTCCACCTGGCTGGCCACCTCGTCAAGCAGCTCGTCGGAGAGCGTATCGAAGGGTGGAAAGCGCCCCAGGTGCTGACGAATCTCCAGCAGTTCCACGTCCATGGCCTAGTGTCCTGTCTCAGAGGTTGACGGTAGAACTCCGTCGGCCCCTCGGGCCGACACGCCTCGTTGCCACTCTAATCGCCACATCGCCGCCCTGCTTCAACGCGGCGCCTCGCCTGATGACCGAATGCGCTCGCCATCCTTGCAAAGCCGCGGGAAGCGGAACGCTCGCATCCCGTTCGGGGGGGATCGGCGATGCTCCAAGTCTGAAAGCGCCCGAAGGCGCTGTAAAGCCTGCCGAACGCAGGAAGGCCACCCCGGAGGGTGGCCTTCCATCATACGAGTCACGTCTTGCGACGGTTATCAGGAAGCTGACTCACTGGACGCCTGGGCCATTTCCTGAACACGCTGCATCAGCTCGGGATCCTGCTGGATCGCTTGGCCGATGGCATTGAAGGTATCCACCTCGAGGCCGCTGCTCTGGACCGCCTCGACCATCTTGTCATTGGCCTCCTGGCGGACCTGCTGCTGAGCTTCCTCGCCCTCGGCCTCCTGCAACTGCTTGGTGTAGTCCTGAGAGATCACGGCGATCTCCTTGGAGGCATCGGCGAACTTCTGCAGCTGAGCGTCGGAGAAGTTCTGGGCCGGGGCCTGAGTCTCGGCCGAAGCCTGATCAGCAGCGCCGTCGGCGTTTTCCTGGGCGTGGGCCATGGAGCCCATCAGCCCGACGCTGAGCAGGGCGGCAGAGAACAGGGCGGTGATGCGTTGCATGAATACCTCCGGAAATCGTTGTGGTGCACGCTAGATGATGCCTCCCTGAGACGACCTCACGCGACCGGGGTTCACGGCCATCACGTTACAGTTTGTAAACAAGCGCGTGTACACCACCGTGCGACGGCCGTGCAGGAACACTCGCCGCGCCACGTGGTAGCCAACCGCTCTCGATGCAGCGAGACAGCGGCACTCGATGTGCCGCCGTGTTGCTTCCTATCAACTCGAGAACACCACCGTGCGGCTTCCTCTCAGCGCGAGAACACCACCGTGCGGCGGCCGTGCAGGAACACTCGCCGTGCCACGTGGTAGCCCACTGCTCTAGCTGCAGCGTGAGAGCGACACTCGATATCCCGCCGTGTGACTTCCTCTCAGCGCGAGAACACCACCGTGCGGCGGCCGTGCAGGAACACTCGCCGTGCCACGTGGTAGCCGACAGCTCTAGCCAGTGTCAGACACTCGATATCGCGCCCCTTGGCCACCAGGTCCTCGGGGTCATCAGCGTGGCCGACCGGCTCGACGCCCTGGGTAATGATCGGCCCCTCGTCGAGGTCGTCGTTGATATAGTGGGCCGTTGCCCCGACCAGCTTGACCCCCTTCTCGAAGGCCTGATGGTAGGGCTTGGCGCCCTTGAAACCGGGCAGCAACGAATGGTGGATGTTGATTGCCCGGCCGGCGAGGCGCTCGCACATTTCGCTCGAGAGCACTTGCATGTAGCGGGCCAGGATCACCAGCTCTGCGCCGGTCTCCTCGACCACCCGCCACACCTGGGCCTCCTGCTCGGCCTTGGTCTCCGGGGTGATCGGGAAATGGTAATAGGGCAGTCCATGCCAGTCGGCCAGCGGCTGGAGGTCGGGATGGTTGGAGACCACCGCGCAGATCTCGATCGGCAGCTGACCAGTGCGGTAGCGATACAGCAGATCGTTCAGGCAATGATCGGCCTTGGAGACCATGATGACCACCGGCAGGCGGGTGCCCGGAGCGGTCAGCTCGAAGTTCATCTCGAACGCCTCGGCCCGGGACGCGAAGCTGGCCTGGAAGGCCTCGGCGTCGAAGTCGGCATCCAGCGGCCGGAACTCAGTGCGGATGCAGAAGCGCTCGGCGTGTCGATCATCGAAGGACTGCTGCTCGGTGATATAGCAACGCTGCTCCTTGAGGAAGCGCGTGACCACATCGACGGTGCCCAGCCGGCTCGGGCATTGGGCGGTGAGAATCCAGGTATCGGCGCGGGTATCGGCGCTACGGTTCATCGGGTTCATGGCGAAATCTCCTGACGACGCAGGCCGGGGCAAGCCCCGGCCTGATCTGGTCATACGATGTGGGGCAGCCGGAATCAGCGTTCGACGCCGATGGCGTACTCCTCCCCGGCATCCAGCAGCCAGCGGTAGGTGTAGTCGGCGAAGCTGCGACGGACCACCAGCTCCCAGCGGTCTTCGCTGGGCCGACGCAGGATCACCGTGGCCTTGGCGAACACCGTGGTCACCCCCTTGCCCACCGGGAAGTGGCTCGGATGGACGTCGTAGATCACCGACTTCATCAGCAGCTCCCGGGCGGCCTCGCCCTCGAGCTCGACCAGGGTCTGCCCCCCGCCGACGTTGCTGATGGCGAAGTGGGCCCCGCCCAGCGCCGCCCGCAGCCGGTTCTCCAGCTCGAACTCCTCGCCGCCGGGCACAATCACCAGCCACTCGTCCGGGGAGATCCACTGGACGGAGCGCTGGCCCTCGGCGTCATGCACCAGGCCCTGGGGCTCGCCGGGCAGCGAGACGCCAAGCACCTCGCGGACCGCCTCGTCGAGGACGATGGCGCCGCCACGCAGCACCAGATGACCGAGGAAGGGGCGCTCGCGCAGCACCACCCGGCTCTTGGCGGAGGGGGCCGGAGCCCCCGAGCGACGATAGGAATAGGCCAGCGGCGATTCCACCGGGATCTTGGTCTCGGTGCGGGTATCGAAGGTTGCGACGTTAGACATTCTGACGCTCTCCCTTGGGGTCGAGGAAGATGGTGCTGACGATTTCGGCCTCATGGACCTGGCCGTCGGCCATGGGCAGATAGACGGTCTCGCCCATCTTCTGCTGACCGCCCTTGACCACCGCCAGGGCGAAGCCCGAATCGAGGGTCGGGCTGTAGTAGCTGGAGGTCACGTGCCCGACCATCGGCATGGGGATGGCGTGGTTCGGATCGAGGACGATCTGGGCGCCCTCTTCCAGCACCACCTTGGCATCCTTGGGCTTGAGACCCACCAGCTGCTTGCGGTCGGTACGCGAGGTATCGGGGCGCGACAGGGCCCGCTTGCCGATCCACGGGAACGGCTTGTCGTAGCCGATCGCCCACTGCATGCCCAGGTCCTCCGGGGTCACCGACCCGTCGGTGTCCTGGCCCGCGATGATGAACCCCTTCTCGGCGCGCAGCACGTGCATGGTCTCGGTGCCATAGGGCGTCAGGCCGTACTTGTCGCCGTGGGCGAACAGCGTCTCCCAGACGTGCAAGGCGTAATTGGCCTGGACATTGATCTCGTAGGCCAGCTCGCCGGTGAAGGAGATGCGGAACACCCGCGCCGGCACGCCGGCCACCTTGCCCTCCTTCCAATCCATGAACTTGAAGGCGTCGCGGTCGAGGTCGATGTCGGTGACCTCGGCCATCAGCTTGCGCGCCTCGGGCCCGGTGACGGTCATGGTCGCCCAGTGGTCGGTCACCGAGTTGAAGTAGACCTCGAGCTCCGGCCATTCGGTCTGGTGCCAGATTTCCAGCCACTCCAGCACCGTGGCGGCACCGCCGGACGTGGTGGTCATCAGGAAGTGGTTCTCGCCGAGGCAGCTGGTGGTGCCGTCGTCGAACACCATGCCGTCGTCCTTGCACATCAGCCCGTAGCGCACGCGGCCGGGCGCCAGCTTGGCCCACTTGTTGGTGTAAACGCGACCCAGGAACTCCCGCGCGTCCGGGCCCTGGATGTCGATCTTGCCCAGCGTCGAGGCATCGAGGATGCCCACCGCCTCGCGCACCGCCAGGCACTCGCGGGCCACCGCCTCGTGCATGGTCTCGGTCTTGCCGTTGACCTTGCGCGGGAAGTACCAGGGACGCTTCCACTGACCCACGTCCTCGAACTCGGCGCCCTGCTCCACGTGCCACTGGTGCATGGCGGTGTAGCGCTCGGCATCGAACAGCTCGCGGCAGTGGCGGCCAACGATGGCACCGAAGGTCACCGGCGTGTAGTTGGGACGGAACACCGTGGTGCCCACCTCGGGGATCGAACGACCCAGGCAGCGCGCGGCGATGGCCATGCCGTTGATGTTGCCGAGCTTGCCCTGATCGGTGCCGAAGCCCATGGCGGTGTAGCGCTTGACGTGCTCGATGGACTCGAAGCCCTCGCGGGTAGCCAGCTCGATGCCCGCCGCGGTGACGTCGTTCTGCAGGTCGACGAACTGCTTGGGCGCCCGCAGGGTCGGCTTCTCGTGGGGCACCTGGTAGAGCGCGCAGGGCGCACCGTCGCGACGCTCGGCGACGCTCGGCAGACGCACCTCGCCGGCCGCGAAACCGCTCTCCTCGGCGGCACGGGCGCCGGCTTTGATGCCGTCGGCCAGCACCTCGGCGGTGGCGTAGACGGCCTGGGCCCCGCCGGCGACGGCAACGCCGTTAACCGTATTGGGCACGAAGCACAGCAGGTCGTCACGCCAGGTGGGCCGGCTGCCGGTGTGGGAGGCCAGGTGGATGACCGGGCTGTAGCCGCCGGAGCTGGCGATGGTGTCGCAGGCCAGGCTCTCGGCGCTGCCGACGACCCGGAAGCCTTCGGCGTCGATCTTCGCTACCCGAGCGCCGTTGACCCGGGAATCGCCCTTGGCCTCGACGACCGCGGAGCCGGCGATGATACGAATGCCCTTGGCACGGGCCTGTTCGACCAGCTCGCCGTCCGGGTTGGCCCGAGCGTCGGCGATGGCGACCACCTCGCGGCCGGCCTCGACCCAGTCCAGGGCGGCGCGGTAGGCGTGATCGTTGCTGGTGGAAAGCACCAGCTTCTGCCCCGGCACCACACCGTAGCGGCGGATATAGGTGGAGATCGCGCCGGCCAGCAGGTTGCCCGGCACATCGTTGTTGCCATAGACCAGCGGGCGCTCGTGGGCACCAGTGGCCAGCACGACGCGGCCTGCGCGCACGCGATGCAGGCGCGAGCGGACCTGGCGACGGCCGTCCTTGAGCGGCGCGATGTCGGCCAGATGCTCGGTGCGCCGCTCGTGCAGCGTCACGAAGTTATGGTCGTGATAACCGTTGGCGGTGGTGCGGGCCAGCAGCGTCACGTTGTCCATGCCGGCCAACGCCTCGAGGGTCTCGGCGACCCATTGCTCGGCCGGCTTGTCGTCGAGCAGCTCGCGGGTGTCGAGCAGCGAGCCGCCCATCTCCTCCTGCTCGTCGGCCAGGATGACCCGCGCACCGCTGTTTGCCGCGGCCAGCGCCGCGGCCAGGCCAGCCGGGCCGGCACCGATCACCAGCACGTCGCAGTGCTGATGGAGGTGATCGTAGATGTCCGGGTCGTTCTCCATGGGGCTACGACCCAGGCCAGCGCTCTTGCGGATATATTTCTCGTAGGTCATCCACATCGAGGCCGGGGCCATGAAGGTCTTGTAGTAGAAGCCCGGCGGCATGAACTGACCGCCCAGCTTGCCGACCAGACCCATCAAGTCGCGCTGGACGTTGGGCCAGCCGTTGGTGCTGCGCGCCTCGAGGCCGTCATACAGCGCTTGCTGTGTGGCGCGCACGTTGGGCACCTGGGCGGCCTCGGCCTTGCCCAGCTGGACCACCGCATTGGGTTCCTCGGCCCCAGCGGCGACAATGCCGCGCGGGCGGGAATACTTGAAGCTGCGGTTGACGATATCGACGCCGTTGGCGAGCAGCGCCGAGGCCAGGGTGTCGCCCGCATGGCCCTGATACGTATTGCCGTTGAAGGTGAAGCTCAGCTTGCGCGAGCGGTCGATGCGACCGCCCCGAGCGAGACGGTTCTCTTGTGTCCTGGGCTGGCTCATGCGCGGACTCCTTCACGAAGCGGTGCCTGGTCGGCGGCGTCGGCAGACGGCCGGCCCTCGGGGTGCCCTTCGCCACCACCCGCGGTGAACGTCGGCTGCTCCCCCATCTTGTAAGTCTCGAGGATCTCGTAGGTCACGGTGTTGCGAGTGACGTTGAAGAACTTGCGGCAGCCCACGGCGTGCACCCACAGCTCGTGGTGGATGCCACGAGGGTTGTCGCGGAAGAACAGGTAGTCGCCCCACTCCTCGTCGCTGCAGGCGTCCGGGTCCTCGGGGCGGGCGATGTGCGCCTGGCCCTTGGGATGGAATTCCTCTTCCTCGCGGTATTCGCCGCAGTAGGGGCAATGGATATAGAACATGTCGACTCTCCTCTGCGGTAGATCAGTGCGCGACGCCGGCGGCGCCATGCTCATCGACCAGCGCCCCGGTATTGAAGCGGTCGATGGAGAACGGCGCGGCGATCGGGTGCATCTCGCCCTTGGCCAGGCTGGCGGCGAACACGTGGGCCGAGCCCGGGGTCGCCTTGAAGCCGCCGGTGCCCCAACCGCAGTTGAAGTACAGCCCCTTCACCTTGGTCTTGGAGAGGATCGGACAGGCGTCCGGGCAAGTGTCGACGATGCCGCCCCACTGCCGGTTCATGCGCACTCGCGAGAAGATCGGGAACATCTCGACGATGGCCTGCAGGGTGTGCTCCACGGTGGGGTAGCTGCCACGCTGGCCATAGCCGTTGTAGCCGTCGATGCCGGCGCCGATGACCAGATCGCCCTTGTCGGACTGGCTGATGTAGCCGTGCACGTGGTTGGACATCACCACGGTGTCGAGCACCGGCTTGAGCGGCTCGGAGACCAGCGCCTGCAGCGGGTGCGATTCCAGCGGCAGCTTGATCCCGGCCATCTTGGCCAGCACGCCGGAGTTACCGGCGGCCACGCAGCCGATGGTCTTGGCCTCGATGTCGCCGCGGTTGGTGTGCACACCCAGCACCTGGCCGTCACGGATCTTGAAGCCGGTGACCTCGGTCTGCTGCAGGATGTCCACGCCATGGGCGTCGGCGCCGCGGGCGAAGCCCCAGGCTACGGCGTCGTGGCGGGCCACCCCGGCGCGCGGCTGCCAGGAGGCGCCCATCACCGGATAGCGGGCATTCTTGGAGCAGTCCATGATCGGCACCAGCTCCTGGACGCCCTTGGCATCCAGCACCTCGCCGTCGATGCCGTTCAGCCGGTTGGCGTTGACCCGGCGCTGGATGTCGCGCATGTCCTGCAGGGTGTGGCCCAGGTTGAGCACCCCACGCTGCGAGAACATGACGTTGTAGTTGAGATCCTGGGACAGGCCCTCCCACAGCTTCATGGAGTGCTCGTAGAGCGCCGCGGCCTCGTCCCACAGATAGTTGGAGCGCACGATGGTGGTGTTACGCGCGGTATTGCCGCCGCCCAGCCAGCCCTTCTCGATCACGGCGACGTTCTTGATGCCGTGCTCCTTGGCCAGGTAGTAGGCGGTGGCCAGGCCGTGGCCGCCGCCGCCGACGATGATCACATCGTAGGCTTTCTTGGGCGTGGGATTGCGCCACTGACGCTGCCAGTTCTCGTGATGGCTCAGCGCGTGCTTGACCAGCCCGAAGCCTGAATAACGTTGCATAGGGATCTACTCCTCAAGGGCCCCGCCGGCGCGCCGGCGGGGACGGGCTCACGCGGTGGCGGTATCGGCCTGCTCTGCAGCGGCCTGGGCATAGACGGGATGGCGGGCGCACAGTTCGGCCACCTTGCCACGCACTTCGTCCTCGATGGCGGCGGTGTCGTCACCCTTGGCCAGGACGTCGAGGATGTCGCAGATCCAGCCGGCCAGGGCCTCGCAGTCGGCCTGGCCGAAGCCGCGGGTGGTCACTGCCGGGGTGCCGAGGCGCAGCCCGGAGGTCACGAACGGGCTCTGCGGATCGTTGGGCACGGCATTCTTGTTGACCGTGACATGGGCGCGGCCCAGGGCGGCGTCCGCATCCTTGCCGGTCACGCCCTGCTTGATCAGCGAGACCAGGAAAAGGTGATCGTCGGTGCCGCCGGATACCACGTCGTAATCGCGCTCGACGAAGACGCTGGCCATGGCCCGGGCGTTATCGATGACCTGGGCCTGGTAGCGCACGAAGTCCTGGCTCATGGCCTCGCGGAAGGCCACCGCCTTGGCGGCGATGACGTGCATCAGCGGGCCGCCCTGCTGACCCGGGAAGACCGCGCCGTTGAGCTTCTTGTACAGCGCCTCGTCGCCGCTGGCCGAGAGGATCAGGCCGCCACGCGGTCCGCGCAGGGTCTTGTGGGTGGTGGTGGTGACCACGTGGGCGTGGGGCAGCGGGCTCGGATAGTGCCCGGCGGCCACCAGACCGGCGACGTGAGCCATGTCGACCAGCAGCCAGGCGCCCACGGCGTCGGCGATATCACGGAAACGGCGCCAGTTGATGACCCGAGAATAGGCCGAGAAGCCGGCGATGATCAGCTTGGGCTGATGCTCGCGGGCCAGGCGCTCGACCTCGTCGTAGTCGATCTCGCCGGTCTCCGGGTTCAGGCCGTACTGGACGGCGTTATAGTACTTGCCGGAGAAGTTCGGCGCCGCGCCGTGGGTCAGGTGACCGCCGTGGGCCAGGCTCATGCCCAGCACGGTGTCGCCCGGCGCGACCAGGGCCATGAAGGCCGCGGCATTGGCCTGGGCGCCGGAGTGCGGCTGGACGTTGGCGTAGTCGGCGCCGAACAAGGCGCAGGCGCGCTCGATGGCCAGCTTCTCGACCACGTCGACGTGCTCGCAGCCGCCGTAGTAGCGCTTGGCCGGATAGCCCTCGGCGTACTTGTTGGTCAGCTGGGAGCCCTGCGCCGCCATGACCTGGGGGCTGGCATAGTTCTCGGACGCGATCAGCTCGATATGGGCTTCCTGACGCGCTACCTCGTCGGCGATGGCGGCGCTGATCTGGGGATCGGTCATGGTCAGGTTGTTGTCATTCATGTCTCGTCACCCTCGGGTTGGCTTCACAACGTTAAGGTAAGGCGGCGCTCGGAGCGTTCTGAAAACGACACCGTCCTCGCCGAACGAGACACCGGGGCCTCGTTCGTTTCCTCTTGGGACATATTGATAGCCAAGCCCGACGCCCAAAGATTGAACGTATGCGACAAATTTACCGAGACATTCGCGACAAAACCAATAAGATATTGATTTTTATATATTTTATTTATAGGCAATTTTTGTATTTATGCCCAAAGACATGAAGGGCCGACGCTATCGCGCCGACCCTTCGCTCGCGGGATGATCGACTATCTCGTGACCTGGGAACGCGACCCGACATGCAGGAAGAAGGGGTCCACCGGCGCCGCGCCCTCTCCGGCCGACTTGCGCATCGCGGTGGGCGTGGTGCCGAAGGCATCGCGGAAGTGTCGCGAGAAGTGGGCGGTATCGGCGAAACCGCAGCGCTCACCGATCTCGGTGACGCTCTTGGCGGTGTAGTGCAGCAGCCACAGGCCGTAGCGCAGGCGCAGGTCTCGAGCAAACTTCTGGGGGCCGACCCCCAGCTCCTCGCGAAACTTGCGCTCGATGTTGCGCCGCGAGGTGCCGATGCGCCGCGCCAGCTCGTCCACCGAGATCGTCTGGCCCAGGTGCTGCTCGATGATGTCGATGGCGCGGCGCACCAGGCGATCGGCCACCTTGTCGAAGATCACCGGCTGCGGCTGAGGATGGCTGCCCTGGCGCGCTTCGTCGATGAGCATGATGTGCAGGCTCTTCATCGCCCAGGCCTTGCCCAGGTGGCGCTCCACCAGATAGGCCGCCAGGTCCGCAGAGGCGATACCCCCGGCACAGGTCAGCCGGTCGCCGTCGTCGATGAACAGCCGGTCCGCTACCGGCTCGATGTCGGGGAAACGCTGGGTCAGATCGCCATGGTGATACCAGCTGACGCAGCAGTGACGACCGTTCATCAGCCCGGCCTGGATCAGCGCAAAGACGCCGGTGCAAACCCCCACCAGGGGCACCCCGGCGGAGTCCACGCGCTTGAGGTAGGCGAGCGCCGCCTCGTCCACGGCGTCGTGTTCATCCTGAACGCCGCCGATGACCACGATGTAATCGAACTCGCCGGGATCGCGAAAGGGGGAACAGGGCGTGACCGCGGCGCCGCAGCTGGACATGGCATCGTGTCCACCGCTGGTCATGAACACCCAGTGGCAGCGCAGCTGGCGGGAGCGGTCGCCCTCGTCGGCGGCCAGGCGCAGGCAGTCGACGAAGGCCGCGAACGGCATCATGGTGAAGCGCCGCAGCAGTACGAAGCCGACGGAAAGGGGCTCGCCCTCGTGAGGGTGACGCATGGCTCGGGATCGATCACTCGGTGGGTTGGATCAACCAGTGTCCGGCACGGCGCGCTGGAACGCAAAGGTCGACCGACGCGCAAGGCATGAATCATATCCGTGCCGCAAAAAAGCCGATCGGCTTCATATACTGGGATAAGGCGTCGCCACGGACGCCGGCTCGACACACTTCGACCGGGAGGGACCGGATGTCGACTTCCTCTCCAGAGCTTCGCTCTGCCAGTTCATCGCCGGTCCTCGAGGCCCGGCAACTGACCAAGACCTACCGCATGGGAGCGGTGGAGGTAGCCGCCCTGCGCGGCGTGGATCTCGACCTGGACGTCGGCGACCGTGCGCGGCACCGGACCGTGACGATCGGCGCGCGCAGCGACCTGGCGGTAGAGATCCGAGACGGCATCAAGGCAGGCCAGAGGGTGATCCGCTACCCCGGCGAGCGGGTCAGCGACGGCAGCACCATCGTCGAACGCTGAGATCAGGGCTTGGCACTTTGATGCTCAGCGATATCCGGCACGATCTCCGACGGTAAGCCTTCGCGAGGGCGCCATGAACCCTTCCACGGCCAAAAAACCTCGTGATGACTTCATCGCCGGCCTGGCCAAGACCCGAGTCCGGAAAGGCCCCAGACACCAGCGCCCCGGGCCATGGCCCGGGGCGCTTCGCGTCGAGAGACATCCGCATCCGCGACGTTCACGTCTGTCTCAGTATTCCACCACCACGTTGCCCTTGGGCTTGCTGCAGCACGACAGGATGTAGCCTTCGGCGACGTCTTCGTCGGTGATGCCACCGTTATGCTCCATCTCGACCTCGCCGGAGGTCAGTGGCACCCGGCAGGTGCCGGGAAGAAGAGAGCCCCATGCCGCCGGCACGGGGCTTGCGGGCGGCTCAGTATTCCACCACCACGTTGCCCTTGGGCTTGCTGCAGCACGACAGGATATAGCCTTCGGCGACGTCTTCGTCGGTGATGCCACCGTTATGCTCCATCTCGACCTCGCCGGAGGTCAGTGGCACCCGGCAGGTGCCGCAGATCCCCATACCGCAGGCCTTGGGAATGTGCAGCCCCAGCTTGGCGGCAGCGGTGTGCACCGTCTCACCCGGCTGGATGCGCACGCTCTTGCCAGTGCTGCTGAACTCGACGCTGATCAAGTCGGCGGCGTCGAGCTCCTCGGCCTCGGCCTCGGCCTGCTCGACATGCTCGATGACCTCTTCCTGCACATCCAGCGGCGTGGCGCCGAAGGACTCCTCGTGGTAGCGGCTCATGTCGAAGCCGTTCGACTCGAGCAGACGCTTGACGGCATGCATGTAAGGCGTGGGGCCGCAGCAGAAGATTTCACGGTCCATGAAGTCGGGCGCCATCAACTCGAGCATTGCCTGACTCAGGTAGCCGCGGAATCCGGCCCAGGCCTCGCCCAGCTCGTCGCTGCGCTCGCAGACGATATGCAGCTTGAACTCGGGAATCCGCGAGAAGATATGCTCGAGCTCGCGATGGAAGATGATGTCCCTCGGCGTGCGAGAACTGTGGACGAACTGCAGGTCCACCGCGGCGTTGGTATCGAACAGCCAGCGCACCATCGACATCAGCGGGGTGATGCCGACCCCGCCGGAGAGCATCAGCACCTTGTCGGCGGCATGGTCGATGATGTTGAAGTTGCCCACCGGACCGTGCACGGCCAGTTCGTCGTTGACCTTGAGGTTGTCGTGCAGCCAGTTGGAGACCACCCCACCAGGCATGCGCTTGACGGTGATCGAGAAGCTGTACGGCACTGACGGCGAGCTAGAGATGGTGTAGGAACGCATCACCTGTTCACCGTCGATCTCCAGCTCCAGGGTCACGAACTGGCCCGGCTTGAAGAAGAACATCACCGGCTGCTCGGCCATGAAGCAGAAGGTGCGCGTATCCCAGGTCTCCTGGATTACCTTGACACAGCGCACCAGGTGGCGCCCGTTGGTCCAGGTCTGGGTGGTGACGGGATTGAGGAAGTTCATTGTCATGTTCGTGTCGCCTGGGGCTGCAGCGTGAGGGTCTCCGACCGCGGTGCCACCGCCTGCCGTTGGTCGAATTCTGCGCAGCCCGGCGTCTCTCCACTTGCCTGTTAGCGACACAAGCATGTCCAACAGGTACACCGCCTCGACTTTTTCCTGCCGCGCCACGTCGCGGTTGCATCATCGCACGTCGCCGGTAGACAACCCCCCCTTCGGGCACTGTTCCACACTCGCCTCAACCCGCCGCGGGGCTCACCGGGGCGCGGCCCTTTATGACCTTGGCTGTATTCCAATAATCCCGCTGCCGCTCTCGCGGCCCAGCAATGAGGAAACGTCCCACATGGATCCCCTGTCACCCGCCCGCCTGGACGACCCCCTGGCCCCGGCCCGCGCGGCCACCGCCGAGATGCTGGCCAGCCGCCGGCAGAACTACTCGCTGCCTCAGCCCTTCTACAATGACGAGCGCCTGTTCGCCCTCGACATGCAGGAGATCTTCGAGAAGGAGTGGTTGTTCGCCGGCATGACCTGCGAGATTCCCAGCAAGGGCAACTACATCACTCTCGAGGTCGGCGACAACCCCGTGGTGATCGTGCGCGGCAGCGATGGCGAAGTCCACGCCTTCCACAACGTCTGCCGTCATCGCGGCTCACGGTTGTGCGTTGCCGACAAGGGAAAGGTCGCCAAGCTGGTCTGCCCCTACCACCAGTGGACCTACGAGCTGGACGGCCGCCTGCTGTTCGCCGGCACCGACATGGGCAAGGACTTCGACCTCTCCTCCCACGGTCTCAAACCGGTTCATGTTCGCACCGGCGGCGGCTACATCTTCGTCAGCCTGGCCGACGAGCCCCCGGCCATCGATGACTTCCTCGCGACGCTGGAGCACTATCTGACCCCCTACGACATGGCGAATCTCAAGGTCGCCGTCGAGTCCAGCATCGTCGAGCAATGCAACTGGAAGCTGGTGCTCGAGAACAACCGTGAGTGCTACCACTGCAACGGTGCTCATCCCGAGCTACTCAATTCCCTGCAGGAGTTCGACGACACTGACGATCCCCGCGCCACGCCAGCCTACAAGGCACTGGTCGAGCGCAAGCAGGCCGATTGGGAAGCCCAGTGCGTGCCCTACAAGCTGACGCGTCTCGACCGCCGCAATCGCTTGACCCGCACGCCGCTGCTGGACGGCGCGTTGTCGATGACCATGGACGGCAAGCCGGCCTGCAAGAAGCTGATGGGCAACCTGCAGAGCGCCGACTTGGGGTCGCTGCGCATCCTGCACCTACCCAACTCCTGGAACCACTTCATGGGCGACCATGCCATCGTGTTCCGGGTCCTGCCGCTAGGCCCTCAGCAGACGATCGTCACCACCAAGTGGCTGGTGCACAAGGAGGCGGTCGAAGGCGTCGACTACGACCCCGCCGAGATGCGCAAGGTATGGGACGCCACCAACGACCAGGACCGGCGCCTGGCCGAGGAAAACCAGCGCGGCATCAACTCGAAGAGCTACGAGCCCGGCCCCTACTCCGAGACCTACGAGTACGGCGTCATCGACTTCGTCAACTGGTACAGCGAACGCATGCTGGAGAACCTCGGCCACAGCGCCCCCAATCTCCAGCTCGCCAACGGCTGATCGAGCACGCCTGCTCGACCCGCTTTGCCTCTGGACACAATGGGCCCGCCACTGGCGGGCCCATTGTCTTGTCGCCCCTGGCACGATACACCCCCGTCTGGCTGGCGGTCGGGTCGGGGCTGGTCCTTATCCAACGCGCCTCATGTTCTCGCTCAAGCCTCCTCGACGGGGGGCTCCTCACCTTTCGCCAGGTCAGGCAGCAGGAAGCTCTCGATGGCCTGACGCACCGAGGGCAACATCACGTCGCTATGCGCCATCAGCTCGTGCACCAACTCGACGAGCCCGGGCACGCCGACTTCCACATGCTTGAGCCGCGCCATGCGCGCGCAGGTCTCGGGACAAGCTCCCTCGGGGATCCGAATACCCAGCGCCACCAGGCGATCTCGGAAGTCGTCCCCATCGATCAAATCGACGATCATCATGCGATGTTCCTCCTCTGGAAGGTTCGGTGTTGTTCGCCATTCAGCGGTGTCATTGAGGTACCACCCCGGCGGGCCCGTCTCCCGGGCTCAGCCGGCAGGCGGCGTATTTGAATTCGGGAATCTTGCCATAGGGATCCAGCGCCGGGTTGGTCAGCAGGTTGGCGGCGGCCTCGGCATAGCAGAACGGCACGAACACCATGCCTTCGGTCATGCTCGGGTCGACGCGGGTCCTGAGGGTGATCCGGCCGCGTCGGGTGACGATGGTCACCGGCTCGCCCGGGACGAGCTTCAACCGGCGTAACTCTCCCGGCGCCAGGCTGGCCACGGCTTCCGGCTCGAGGTCGTCCAGCACCCGAGTGCGCCGGGTCATGGCACCGGTATGCCAGTGCTCCAGCTGTCGCCCGGTGGTCAACACCGTGGGGTAGTCGCCGTCGATGGGCTCGTCCGGCGGCAGCGGCACGGTCGGCGAGAATCGCGCCTTGCCCGAGGCGGTAGGAAAGGCATCGCCGAACACCACGTCCCATCCCGGTGCATCGTCCGCCGGACAAGGGTAGGTCACCGAACCCTCGCGCTCGAGGCGCTCCCAGGTGATGTGATCCAGCGAGGCCATGCCATGCTTCATTTCGGCGAACACCTCGCGGGGATGGGCGTAGTTCCAGCCCAGGCCGAAGCGTCGGGCGATCTCCTGAATGATCCACCAGTCGGGCCTGGCCTGCCCGGGCAGGGGCACGGCCTGGCGTCCCAGCTGTACCTGGCGGTTGGTATTGGTCACCGTGCCGTCCTTCTCCGGCCAGGCCGAGGCCGGCAGTAGCACGTCGGCGAACTGGGCGGTCTCGGTGACGAACAGGTCCTGCACCACCAGGTGCTCGAGCTGACCCAGGGCCGCCCGAGCATGTTCGAGATCCGGGTCTGACATCGCCGGATTCTCACCGAGGATGTACATGCCTCGGATCACCCCATCGCGAATAGCATCCATGATCTCGACCACGGTGAGGCCGGGCGTCTCGTCCAGCGGCGTATTCCACAGCTCCTCGAAGGCGGCGCGTAGCTGGGCATCGCCCACCGGCTGGTAGTCGGGCAGCACCATGGGAATCAGACCGGCATCGGAAGCGCCCTGGACGTTGTTCTGACCGCGCAGCGGATGCAGGCCGGTGCCGGGACGCCCGGTATGGCCACAGGCCAGCGCCAGCGAGATCAGGCAACGGGCGTTGTCGGTGCCGTGAACATGCTGGGAGATGCCCATGCCCCAGAAGATCATCGCCCGCTCGGCGGTGGCGTAGAGGCGGGCCACCTCGCGAATCGCCTGCGGATCGACGCCGCAGCTCGGCGCCATGGCCTCGGGCGTCAGCTCGCGGACGTGCTCGGCCAGGGCCGCGAACCCCTCGGTGTGGGCGTCAATGTAGTCATTGTCGACCAGGTCTTCGGTCACGATGACGTTGAGCATGGCATTGAGCAGCGCCACGTCCCCCCCGGGCGTGAAGCGCAGCGAGCGGTGGGCGTAGGCGTCCAGGGCCTGGCCGCGCGGGTCGAGGATCACGATCCGAGTGCCCTGCTTGGCGGCCTGCTTGAAGAAGGTCGCCGCCACCGGATGATTGACCGCCGGATTGCAGCCGATCAGCACCACCACGTCGGCTTCCAGCGCCTGCAGGAAAGACGCGGTCACCGCGCCGGAGCCGATGCATTCCATCAGCGCCGCCACCGAGCTGGCATGGCACAGCCGGGTGCAGTGATCGACGTGGTTGGAGCCGAAGCCGGTGCGCACCAGCTTCTGGAACAGCCAGGCCTCCTCGTTGGTGCACTTGGCGCTGCCGAAACCGGCCAGCGCCGCCGGGCCGTGGGCGGCCTTGAGGTCGACGAGCCCCTTGGCGGCCAGCTCCAGCGCCTCATCCCAGCTCGCCTCACGGAAGTGGCTGCTCGGGTTGGCGGGGTCAAAGTCCGGATCGAGCGCCTTGGGCACGCCGGGCTTGCGGATCAGCGGCATGGTCAGACGCGCGGCATGGCGCGGATAGTCGAAGCCGAAGCGCCCCTTGACGCACAGCCGGTTGCGGTTGGAGGGGCCATCGCGCCCTTCCACGGCAAGGATGGCATCGTCCTTGACCTGATAGGTCAGCTGACAGCCTACGCCGCAGTAGGGGCACACGGAATCCACGCGGCGATCGGCCGCGCGAGAGTCACCATGCCCCTTGTCGTCAACCAGGGTATCCGGCATCAGGGCACCGGTGGGGCAGGCCTGGACGCACTCGCCGCAGGCCACGCAGGTGCTCTCGCCCATGGGATCGTCGAAGTCGAACACCACCTTGGATGCAGCACCGCGATGGGCCAACCCGATGACGTCGTTGACCTGCACCTCGCGACATGCGCGCACGCAGAGGTTGCACTCGATGCAGGCGTCGAGGTTCACGGCCATGGCGCTGTGCGAGCGATCATGTATCGGTGAGGCCTCGCGTAGCGGCACATGGTGCACGGTGGGTGCCGAACGATCCTTGCGCGGCGGCAACCATCGGCGCACGGCGTCGGCGTCGAGCCCCAGCGCCTCGGCGGTGTCCCAGAAGTGGCTGGAACGGTCGGGGCCCTGCTCACGCGCAGGCTGGTCAACCATCAGCAGCGCCATGACGCCCTCCCGGGCGGCGCGCGCCCGCTCGGAGCCGGCGCTGTACACCACCATGCCCGGCGCGGCCTGACGCAGGCAGCTGGCCGCCAACACCCGTTCGCCCTCGATCTCGACCATGCAGGCCCGGCAGTTGCCATCGGCCCGGTAGCCGGGTGCGTCCTTGAAGCACAGGTGAGGAATGGTCTCCCCGGCACGCAGGGCGACCTGCCACAGGGTATCGCCGGGCGCGGCGCTCACTTCTACGCCGTCCAGGGTCAGGGTGAAGGTCTCATGACTCATGACGTGCCCTCCCTACCCCCTCACGATAACGTTCTGGTCGGCGAGCGCATCGCGAAAGTCGCGCAGCAGACTCAGCACCGGATTAGGCGCCGCCTGGCCGAGGCCACAGATGGAGGCATCCATCATGACCCGCGCCAGCCGTTCCAGGTCGGCCGCCTGCCAGTTATCGCGCTCGATCAGGGTCAGCAGCTTCTCGGTGCCCACCCGGCAGGGCGTGCACTGGCCGCAGGACTCGTCGGCGAAGAACGCCATCAGGTTGGCGGCCACGGCACGCAGGTCGTCGTGGTCGGACAGTACGATGATCGCCGCCGAACCGATGAAACAGCCGTGCTCCTGCAGGGTGTCGAAGTCCAGCGGGATATCCGCCTTGGACGCCGGCAGGATGCCGCCAGAGGCACCGCCGGGCAGGTAGCCGGCCAGTCGATGCCCCTCGGCCATGCCACCGCAATACTCTGCCACCAGCTCGTTCAGGGTGATGCCCGCCGGCGCCAGATGCACGCCGGGCCGGTTCACCCGTCCGGACACCGAGAAACTGCGCAGCCCCTGACGGCCGTGACGCCCCTCGCCGGCGAAGGCCTCGGCGCCCTCCTGCCAGAGGCGAGGAATCCAGTAGACGGTCTCGACGTTGTTGACCAGCGTCGGCCGGCCGAACAGCCCCCGCTGGGCGACCAGCGGCGGGCGATGGCGAGGCTTGCCGGGCTTGCCTTCCAGCGACTCGATCATCGCCGACTCCTCGCCGCAGATATAGGCCCCGGCACCGCGGCGCAGCACGATATAGCCAGGCTCGGCCAGACCGGCGGCCTCCAGTTCGGCGATGGCCTCGCCAAGCACCCGGTGCAGGCCAGGATATTCGTCGCGCAGGTAGATGTAGAGCGCCTCGGCATTCACCATCCAGGCGCCGAGCAGCGCGCCTTCGAGAACCCGGTGGGGCTCACGCTCCAGGTAGTGGCGATCCTTGAAGGTACCGGGCTCGCCTTCGTCGGCGTTGATCGCGCAGTAGCGCGGACCGGGCTCGTCGCGAACGGAACGCCACTTCTTGAAGGTGGGAAAGCCGGCACCGCCCAGGCCGCGCAGGTTGGCGCGCTCCAGGGTGGCCAGCAGCGCCTCCGCCGTCACCCGACCATCTCGACAATCGACCAGCAGGCGGTAGCCGCCACCGGCGCGATAGGCATCGAGCCGCTGCCAGAGGATCGCCTCGGGGTGGAAGTGGCCGGTATCGATCACCGCCTCCACCGCCTCACGGGTGGCGTGATTGACGTGACGATGGCCCACCTCTACCACCGGCGCCATGTCGCAGCGCCCCATGCAGGGGGCTCTCAGCACTCGCACCTCGGCGGGATCGTTGCCGGCTTCGAGCAAGGCCTTCAGGGCGTCGGCTCCGGCCAACTGGCAAGACAGCGAGTCGCAGACCCGCACCGTGATCGCCGGTGGCAGCGCCTGATCGTCGTGGACCACGTCGAAATGGGCATAGAAGGTCGCAGTCTCGTAGACCGCCGCCATCGGCAGGTTCATGTAGGCGGCAAGCGCCCGCAGGTCGGCGAGCGCGAGATGCCCCCGCTGACCCTGGATCACATGCAGATGCTCGATCAGCAGATCGCGGCGGCGACGCTCGGGTTCCTCGCGCTCATCGCCGAGCCATTGGCGCAGCCGATCGAGTGCGGCGGGATCGAGCTCCCGGCCGCGAGGAGTGCCGCGAAAGCGGCGCCTGGGGGTCACGCTCTGGACGCTCATGGTGGGGCTCGCCGCGATCATCGTGCCTACCGCAAGATTGGCACCACCATGTGTGGCTCGCAACGTCGACGACGCCAACAGGCGGGACGACAGATATGCCGATGTCGCTCTCGGCAAGGTTCCGACGCAAGACGGCGCCCCGAAGGGCGCCGTCTGCAGGGTCATGGCTGCGCTCAACGAGAGCACAGCCATGAATCAGTGCTTGCTTAGGCGGCCACGCTGCCGTGGGGATCAATAACCCTGAATGGCTCGCCGCCCTGCCCCTCAGGCCGCCACGCTGCCGTGGGGATCGATAACCCTGAATGGCTCGCCGCCCTGCCCCTCAGGCCGCCACGCTGCCGTGGGGATCAATGACGAATTTCTTCGCCGCCCCGCCATCGAAGTCGGCATAGCCCTTCGGCGCCTCGTCCAGGGTGATCATCTGCACGTTGACCGCGTCGGCGATGTTGACCTTGCCGAACAGGATCGCCTGCATCAGCGGACGGTGATACTTCATCACCGGGCACTGCCCGGTATGCAAGCTGTGCGACTTGGCCCAGCCCAGCCCGAAGCGCATGCTCAGACTGCCCTGCTGGGCCGCCTCGTCCGCCGCGCCCGGGTCCTCGGTCACGTACAGCCCCGGAATGCCGATCTGGCCGCCGGCGCGGGTCAGCGACATCGCCGAGTTCAGCACCGTGGCCGGCGCTTCCTTGCCGTGGTTGCAACCGCAGGCATGGGCCTCGAAGCCGACGCAGTCGACGAAGGCATCGACCTCGCGCTCGCCGAGAATCACCTCGATCTTGTCGGCCATGTCGCCGTCTTCGGTCAGGTCGATGGTTTCGCAGCCGAAGCTGCGGGCCTGGGCCAGGCGCTCCTCGATCATGTCACCGACGATCACGCAGGCCGCCCCCAGCAGCTGGGCGGAGACCGCCGCGGCCAGGCCCACCGGACCGGCACCGGCGATATACACGGTGGAGCCCGGGCCAACGCCAGCGGTGACGCAGCCGTGGAAGCCGGTCGGGAAGATGTCGGACAGCAGCGTCAGGTCCTTGATCTTCTCCATCGCCTGGTCGGCGTCCGGGAACTTCAGCAGGTTGAAGTCGGCGTACGGCACCATGACGTACTCGGTCTGGCCGCCGACCCAGCCGCCCATGTCGACGTAGCCGTAGGCGGCCCCGGGACGCGCCGGATTGACGTTGAGGCAGATGCCGGTCTGGCCGGACTTACAGTTGCGGCAGCGACCGCAGGCAATGTTGAACGGCACCGAGACCAGATCGCCCGGATGGAGGAATTCCACGTCGCGGCCGCACTCGACCACGATGCCGGTGATCTCGTGCCCCAGCACCAGACCGGAGGGCGCGGTGGTGCGGCCGCGCACCATGTGCTGGTCGCTGCCACAGATGTTGGTGGTGACGACCTTGAGAATCACGCCGTGTTCGCACTTGCGATCACCCAAGGCGAGTTCCGGGTAGGCGATGGACTCGACGGCGACTTCACCCGGGCCCTTATAGACGACTCCGCGATTGGCTGCACTCATGTGGCTGGCTTCCTTCGTGTTGTTGGATCGGTCGGCGGCACTCCGCTATCCGACCATAGGCGCCTGAGCCACTACGGAATATTCCCCAAGAGACGTCGCCATGCCTGTTCGAGACATCCTCGTCGCCATGGTGCAGGCGCCTATCCCGAGGTCGTTTCCACGACACTCTCCTTTCGTCCATCGCGCCAAGAATGTGCGGCGTCGCCCGTGGCGACACACAACAACAACCGAGGACCATCCATGATCCACGATGACGACCCCATCCTGGCCCCGGGCCAGGACAACAAGCAGATATTGGGCCTGGACTTCCACAATCCCGTCTTTCCGCTATCCGCGCTGGCCATTCTCGGCTTCATTCTCTACGCCTTGGTCTACCCCGACGCCGCCAACACTCAGTTGACCGCGGCACGCGGCTTCGCTATCGACCACTTCGACTGGCTGTTCATGATCGCCGGCAACATCTTCGTGATCCTGTGCCTGGTGCTGATCGTGCTTCCCCTGGGGCGCATCCGCTTGGGCGGCCCCGACGCCAGGCCGGAGCATTCGCTGGTCTCCTGGTTCAGCATGCTGTTCGCCGCCGGCATGGGCATCGGCCTGATGTTCTGGAGCGTGGCCGAGCCGGTGGCCTACTACACCGAGTGGTACGGCACGCCGCTGAACGCTGCTGCCGGAACCCCTGAGGGCGCCAGCGCCGCCATTGGTGCCACCATGTTCCATTGGGGCCTACACCCCTGGGCCATCTATGCCGTGGTTGGCCTGTCACTGGCATTCTTCGCCTATAACCGCGGACTACCGCTGACCCTTCGTTCGGCCTTCACCCCGCTACTCGGCGATCGCGTTCGGGGCTGGCCCGGCCACCTGGTGGACATCCTGGCGGTGCTGGCCACCATCTTCGGCCTGGCCACCTCACTGGGCTTCGGCGCCACCCAGGCCGCCGGTGGGCTCAATTACCTGTTCGACATCCCCAACACCCTGGGCACCCAGATCGCCATCATCGTAGGGGTCACGGCCGTTGCACTGTTTTCGGTGTGGCGTGGCATCGACGGCGGGGTCAAGCTGTTCTCCAACATCAACATGGTGATCGCCCTGGCGCTGCTGCTGTTCGTGATCCTGACCGGTTCCTCCCTGATGTTCGTTCATGGCCTGTGGGACACCAGCCTGGCCTACCTGGGCCATATCCTGCCGCTCTCCAACTGGATCGGTCGCGAAGACACCACCTGGTATCACGGCTGGACGGTGTTCTACTGGGCGTGGTGGATTTCCTGGTCACCGTTCGTCGGCATGTTCATCGCCCGGGTCTCCCGGGGCCGCACGGTGCGCGAATTCCTGATGGCGGTGTTGCTGGTGCCAACCCTGGTGACCGTGGTGTGGATGAGCGCCTTCGGCGGCAATGCCCTGGCCCAGTCACAGGCGGGGGTCGGCGCGCTGGCTGACGGCATCGGCGAGGTGTCGCTGGCGATGTTCCAGATGCTCGAGCACCTGCCGCTGACCACCCTGACCTCCAGCATGGCCATCGTGCTGGTGCTGGTGTTCTTCATCACTTCTTCCGACTCGGGCTCACTGGTCATCGACAGCATCACCGCCGGCGGCAAGGTCGATGCTCCCCGCTCCCAGCGCGTGTTCTGGGCCACCCTGGAGGGGGTGATCGCCGGCATCCTGCTCTACGGCGGCGGCGACAAGGCGCTTGGCGCCCTCCAGGCCGGAGCGGTGGCCACTGGGCTGCCCTTCAACCTGGTACTGCTGGTCATGTGTGTGGGGCTAGTGAAGAGCCTACGCGAGGAGCAGCGCGCCTTGGGCCTGGGCAAGGTCGCCTGAGCCATTCTGGCATCATCACCGACGCCCTCGGAGGGGCATCTTGCCCCACCGGGGGCGTCATCGTTGCACGATGCCACAGTGCCTGTGGGACTCGACCTTGCGGACGGTTCCAGGCATGGTATTACCACCACGCCCGGGCGCCGACCGGCGTCGCGTGGCCCACGAGCGCCAACCGCAAGGAGAGTGAACCACCATGTCCAAACGACTCGTATCGGGCCTCGCCGGCCTGCTGTGCCTGATGGCCTGGGCCTCCACGAGCCTCGCCCAGTCCACCGCCTCCAGCGAAGGTGCCGGCAACAACTACGAGAGCGAGCAGTTTCAACAGTGGGAAGTGCGCTGCCCCACCGGCGGCCAGAACGCCCCCTGCAGCATGACTCAACTGGTCAATAATCCCGACGACAACCAGCCCGTCATGCGGGTGATCATTGCCCAACCGCCGCAGGCCGAAACCCCGATCATGACCTTCCTGCTGCCGCTGGGTGTACGCCTGGCGCCCGGCCTGCAGCTCAGCGTGGGCGGCGGTGAAGGCGTGCCCTTCCCCTACCAGGTCTGTGACCAGCCGGGGTGCCGCGCCGACCTGCCGCTCGAGCCGTCGCTGTTGCAGCAGCTGCGTGGCGGCAGCAACGCCACCCTGAGTCTGATCGGACCACGCGGCAACCGTCGCGACCTGAACATCTCGCTGATGGGCTTCACCGACGCGAGTCGGCGCATCACCCCCTGATCCGCCTTCCCCCGGATGTCTCGAGCCTCGCTCTCTCGAGCGAGGCTCATGGGTATCCGCCTTCTCCATATCTGTTCCTGCCATGCCCCTCGGCACCGACCCATCCACTCTCTCCCAGCCCTGGGCGCTCCATGACGACGCTGGGCGAGGCTCACTTGACGCTCTTGGCCTCTGGCGCATCCGGCAAGGCTTCAGGCGGGGCACGCGAGGAAGTATTGCGCGCCGTGCGATGGATCGCCCACTGATCCTCCAGACGAGAAATCTCCTGGTCGGTCACCCGCAGGTTGCCTACCTGGGATTTAGCGTCATCAGAGAGGTCGGACAGCGGATATTCCTTGTCATCGATGCGGATCGTCAGGTTCTGCTGTTCAGCCACGACACGACCCCACAATAATAGATGCATAAAGGCGCCCAACCTTACCCGCTGCCGCCAACTATCCGAATCGGCACTGCATCGTAGGCTTTCCCTGCTTAAGCAAGACTCTTCTGTTCTTCTGCGGGCAAACTGCCCTGATTCCTCATGTCAGGCTTAGCGACATAACGGCGCCGCAGGCCAAGGAAAGGCTTCTCGATCACTGTAAAGCTCAATGCCGCCACCCCCAGACACAGCACGAAAGCCAGCGCAAGGTTGACGCCATAGTTAATGGCGAACCAAGGACTAGGGCGTAACACTCCCCACCCTTCTTGCATCAGCAGCAATACGCTGGCGTGCAACAGATACAGCGAATAGCTAACGCTCCCCCCATATTCAGCGAATCTGGCTGTCAGCTCAGCCACACGGCCACGCATCGGTGGCAAGGCCAGATATCCCAGAATCAACCACGCCCAACCGATCGCTTCCAACCCAGACCATGCGAGCCAGAGCGGTTCATGCCGATTTTCACTCATCCAACTGGCATGACGAGCCAGAACGAACAGCAGACTATAGATGGCCACAACGGCGGATATCATCAAAGGCCAAGCAACACGCATCATGCGGTCTCGATAGTCATGATAGAGACGCGCCGCCCCCATACCGATCAGAAACTGATCCAGCCGACCTGGTAGGGTGGAATACAAAACGTGAATCGGATCATCGACCTGCGTAAAGATCACGATCTTGAAGAGCATCAATAGAGCCAACACTCCTAACAGATAGCGCCAGCCCTGAGCCAGGAAGAACGCCGCCAGGAAAGGGAAAATCAAGTAAAAGGTGAACTCGACCGAAATCGTCCAGGCTGCACCAGTCACGAAGAAATCCGACGTAGGAGGTGAACCGATATTCGAAAACAGCACATAAAGAAAGTCACTGGCCGCAAATTCATCACGTCCTAGAGTGATAGCCAGATAGAAAACCACCAGAAAGAGAGGCGCAATACGTAGTATACGGTTGAACAGGAATCGACCATAGGCGATACCGCCCTGCATGGCAATCAGCATAAACAGAAAGCCAGACAGGGTAAAAAACAATGCCACTCCTGTATGCCCTTCGACGATGAAACCTATAACGGCCGCTTCAGGGTTAGGATTCCAGCCGTGGAAGAAGTAGTGATAGAGATGGAATGCCAACACCAGTCCAGCGGCCAGAAAGCGCAGGTGATCCAGGCGTGGCAGATAGGCAATATTGGAGGAACGCATCCTTGCCTCGTCGCAGTAAGGAAATATGGCATCCATCATACTCGACGGCCCATTCATTCCCCACCCCTTTCAAGCCTCTAGCCAAGCAGATAGCCTTCCAGATCCTGCAGCCCACCAACCAAGTCATCCTCAACGTACTGCTGAAGGCCGGCATCGACCCTCGCCTCGGCTGCCATAAAGCCGTACGAACGACTCGGCTTGGTCTCGATCTTCCGCGAAGAGCTGGGCGTTAAAGCCAAGGCTCGACGGATCCAGCACTTCGAGGCCGATACCCACGGCAACCACTTAGTTGCCTGCACCGGGGTCTCGTTAGCGGCGATATACTCCTCGGACTCGTTCATCGCCAGGTCAGCGAGCGCCCCTTGATTATCTGGCGAATCCAAGACGCGGTGGCCACGGTGTCCAGTGCCTTAACCGTCAGGGCGACACTCAGGCATATCACGGCATCAATCCCCGCATGATGCATGACGACACGCAGCCCTTTCCGAAATAAACGTCTTTGCAAGGCTCCATTCACTTGCCACTGGACCACACCCTTCTCTCTTCCAGACCCACATTCAAGACCCACATTCCAGAGCCACGACGAAAACAGGCCAGGAGATAACTCCTGGCCTGTTGGGTAGCAGAGTCTCGATGACATGGGCCTAGCCCCTGTCAAGCAGTGCCGGCTAGCGGCTCACTGTCGCGAGACGTTGGGTGCGAGGCTCACTTGGCGCCCTTGGCCTCCGGCGCATCCGGCAACGCTGCAGCAAGGGCACGAGAGTAAGTATTGCGCGCCGTGCGATGGATCGCCAGCTGCTGCTCCAGACGAGTAATCTCCTGATCGGTCACCCGCAGGTTTCCTACCTGGGATTTGGCTTCATCAGAGAGCTCGGAAAGCGGATATTCCTTATCATCGATAGTGATCGTAGGATTATCTTCCTTGGCCATAAGGCACTCCTTCTATCGGAAAAGTAAAATAATGTGACATCACCACCACACCCATGACGCCATCAAATTATGCGCCTGACATTGGTGGTTATTCAAGATCCAAAAGCCTGAAAAAATACACTTGATTCGGAGACATAGAATCGAGTCTTAACTGTCAAAATCCAAGTATAGCTCTTCATCACCTTCGAACCACTCATCCAGACTCTCGGCCGGTGGCGATACCGCATGACGGAGGCGGTACAGCTGTGCCAGTTGATCCAGCCGATGCTGCGAAAACAGCTGTGCATAGGCAAGGCTCAGCCCACCGGCATCACGCAGTGCAGCAAGACGATCCGCAGGTAGTGCATTGAGGGCCGGCTCGTCGATGCGATAAAGCCCTTCAACCTTTCGAGTCTGCTCATGCTCGTCCTGGGTCTGGAGCGGCCAAGGCTGAATCAGCCCCTCGTCCGCCAGGGCTTTGACCGCTCGAGCCGCCAGAACCCGGCCGCGTATCAGCTTCTCCAGGAAGGCTCGAATATTGGCCATCCGAGATGACTCGACGCCCGCCTCGGTGAAGCAGCGCTCACCTTGATGACGGGCATCATCGAGCCACAGCCCGCTCTCGACATCCACGCAAAGCCGCCACTGGCGACGGTCCTCGCAGGGCTGCAGACGAAAGGGATGGGCGCGATAACAGGCCGGCACATAGCCGCTGAGCCATCGACCATCGGGCGCGACACAGAGATTCAAACCACCGGTCAAGGCTTGTACGGCGACCAGTTGGTAAGGACCTCCGTCGAGGCGACGAAACGCCAAAGGGACGGCCTTGAGTACGTGGGGCACCTCCTCAAGAGTGACCGGTGCCAAGGCATCGCTGGCGGCGAACTGATAATCCGTGTAGGGAAGCCAGCCAGCATGGGCATGAAGATCGGCCTCTATGGGCATATAGCGGGACATGCTCTCTCCCGGATCGGGGCGGCCAAGGCCGCCGATTCTCGTACATCACAACAAGAAGCCCCCGCTCAGCGGGCTGAGCGGGGGCTTGGGGTAGAAACCCCGGTCTAACCTGACCGCCATTCCGCTGAGCGAGATGGCGCTGCCGTCATCTTAGGCGATGTTGGCGTCGGCCAGGGCCTGAGACTCACCGAAGTCCAGGGTGCCGACCAGGTCGACAGTGTAATCGGTAGAGTTGTTGGCAGAGTTCAGGTCGAAGACCTTGTACTGACCGGCGTTGTTGGCGTGCTCGACCATGATGATGCTGTCGACACGACCATTATCGACGGTGCTGCCGATGGCATCACGGATGTCGTCAGCGTTCAGGTTGCCGAAGTTCGTGTCAGCATCGAAGTCAGAAGCCGCGAAGGTGACAACGTTCACTTCGTCATTGGCCACGTCGTAGTCGTTGCTGCCAACGGTACCGTTGTTCACGCCATAGCTGGTGAAGTCCAGGATATCGCGGTTGGCGACGGTGTCATCACCAGAGGTGAAGTTGACGATGTCGTCGCTGCCGAAGTTGTCCTGCAGCACCAGAGTATCGTTGCTGTCGGCACCGGTACCCAGAACCACTACATCGTTACCTTCGCCGGCGGCGATGGTGTTGTCGCTCTCGGCAGCGCTATCGACACCGCCAACGTTCTGGGCGGCAGCGGTGGCACCATTGCCGGCTTCCTCGGCGTAGATCGCTTCGATCTCGCTCAGGTCGGCGCTGGTATCGGCGTTGCTGTCGCGGAAGGCGACGTTCAGCTCGTCCAGGTTGTTGCCGTCGATCAACGAGGTGATGTCGAGGATGTTGCCGTCACCGTCGGTGGCCTCGAGCAGGTTGGCCAGCACGTGGTCGTTGTTGACCGCATCCTTGATGGCCTGATTGACCTGCAGGGTGCTGATCTCGTCGTCCTGGTTATCGGCAGTGCGAGTGGTCGGCACGTCGATCCAGACGGACTGGTGGCCCTTGAAGGTCACCTGCACCTGAACGGTCGCATCGTTCTCGACGCCGAAGGTCTGACCCACGCCGTTGGCACCGCCAGACAGATCAACATCGCTGTTGGACTGACCGTTCGGCAGAGCGCCGGCGGCAGCGGTGGAGTTGAACTCCCAGCGATCGCGGCCGGTCATCAGGCCGGAGTTGTCGGCATAGACGACGTCGTCGCCGGTGCCGGTGCCGATCACGGCATCGCCCTGACCCCAGGTACGCACCACGTCATCGCCCGCACCAGTGGAGATGGTGTGGTTGGCGTTCAACTGCTGGTCGGTCAGATCGTTGATGTCGTAGTCGTCGTTCTGGGCATCGTCATACACCAGGGTCTCGACGACGTCGTTGCCGGCGCCGCTGTCGATCACCAAGTTGACGTCTTCACGCGCCAGCACGTCGCTGTCGATGGCCAGAGAGATCTGGTCGTCGCCGGCGGCGGTGGTGTAGTTGAAGGTGGCGTTGTCGTCCTTCGGATCGACGGCATCGTCGGTGGCGTTCAGGTCACGCTCGATCACTTCTTCGGTGATCAGGCCGCTGAGCTTGATCTCGCCGCCGAAGTCGCCGCCGTTGAAGTCCTGAACGTCGACCAGACCGAAGTTACCTTCTCCCGCCTGCAGACTTTCCAGGCCATGGACGGTGTCGCCGTCCTGGGAACCGACCTTGAAGTAGCCGTCACCGGACAGGTTCACTTCCTTGAGGAAGTCCTGCCCGCTGTGCGACTCGAGACGAGTCAGCCAGGAACCATTCTCGGAGTCGACGTTGATCTGCTCGACGCCCTTGTCGGACTCGGACTGGCCGACCAGGTTGACGGTGGCACCCTGAGAGCCATAGCCGACGTTGTCCAGGTCGAGGTTGGTCTCGATCAGCTCCTGGATGTTCTGCGGCGCCTCGATGCTCTGCTCACCGTAGAGGGTGAAGCCACCGGCAGAAGCGTCTTCGCTGTAGGTGAAGTTGCCTTCCTCGATGACGCCGCCGTTCTTGTCGGTCAGCACCAGAGTGGTACCGGACACGGTCTTGCCGTTGTCGTCGGTCGCCTGGAACTCACCGCCCAGGCTCGCTTCGAAACCGGCCAGCAGCGGATCGTCGCTGGCGGCCAGGGCGTCCTGGACAGCGGTCAGCAGCTGCGGATAGGTCTCGGCGTTGAAGATATCTTCGGACTGCAGCACGACCTGCTCACCGTCGACGGTGAAGCGGAAGCCGTTGACCGGCAGATCGCCCAGCGGACGCGCGGTATCGGCAGTACGCAGGTCCAGCAGGTCGATGAACAGCTGGGAGTTGGCGGTGCGGTCCTCGGCGGTCAGCACCGGGCTCAGGAACAGGCCTTCGTAGATCTCGTCGGCACCGATCTGGTTGCTGACGTTGAAGGTGTAGTCCTTGGAGCTGGTCGCGACCTGGCCGGCGGCGTCCCACTCGGCCTTGCCGATGTTGACGACCTGCTGGGCACCGTTACCTTCGAAGTCGGTAACATCGCTGTTACCCATGCTGCTGCGCACGAAGGCAGCACCAGGGGAACCGTCGAACTCGCCCTGCTCGCCCAGGCTGCCATCGGCATCAGCCTGATAGACACCGAACTGGCCAGCATTGCTGCCAGAAGTGACGAAGTCGATTCCGGTAGTGTTGCCGGTGTCACCGCCGTCATCGGCCGGGATGTCGGCGACAGCGCCGTCGATGTCCAGGGAGGATACGTCGGTGTCGGCATCAACGTCAGACAGGAAATCGGCTGCATAGTCGGCAGCGTCGTCACCGGCGTAGTCGCTGCCAGCGGCGTCGGTGAAGGCCTGAGCGGCTTCCACCTTGTTGTTGACGGCATCGGCGTCTTCGTTCTGGGCACCGTTCAGAACTTCCAGCGCGATGGCAGCCAGAGTGGTGTCACCCGCTTCGAGCTCGCCCACGTAGTAGTCAAGGCCGGCCTGCTCGGCGTCGCGGCCGAACAGCTGCTGGTACAAGTTGTTGACCAGTTCCTCGTTGCTCAGGTCGCCGAAGCGAGCTTCGTATTCGGCGGAGTTACCGAAGTCGTTGATGACGGCGTCAGCGCCTTTGCTGTCGATCTGCTCAGCCCAGTAGGTCTGACCGGCGGCGTCCGCAGGGCGGCCATAGTAGGCCACGTAGAGCTTCTGAACCAGATCCAATGATGCTTGTGTTGCCATGGGACTATAGTCTCCTTGCTATTCGAAGATGCCGACAGCGCGAGGCATGCCAGACCTCTTTCTACCTTGAGCGCTCAAGGAATTTCCTTGGTTCACCCAACGTCCTGTGGTGGCCATATGTTTGACAGGAAAGCCATTGGCTTCGCTTTTGCCAACGTAAGAACACCCTCTGCGAAGGGCGAACGTGCCTAATGTATAGGCGTCATTCGATACAAGTCAACGTCAATAAAAAAGCGGAGTATCAGGTAAAACATTCCACAAAACTAACTCCATAAGACAAATCTCAATCTAATGTAAGAAATCTGCTATATTGACGTAAGACTTTCGCCATTACCTTCGGATAAACCCAAGAACAAGCCAAGAAAAGCCTTAATTTTCATCGTCATGCGTGATTCAGCACATCGAGAATGTTCAAGAAAGGTCGCTGCTTTTATGCTCACCTTTGGGTAAGCCATTGCTGAGAAAGAAGAAAATAGACGCCCTATGCAGTAGCGGCGCGTCTGAGCCGCATGCCAGGATTGGGGAAGAAATAAACCCTGATCGAGACGCCACCCGATGGAGGCTACTGGGCAATCGTGGCGCGTGCTCGACGACGCACCACTTCCGACTTCACAAGCCTTCTCGTGCGCGCCTGCGTTGCGTGATGCAGTACATCAGCCGACCGCAGGAGAGCAGGCTAGCGGCTCCCCTACTTCCCTGGCAGGAGCCCTCTGGTTCCGAGGAACAGACGAAACGCGATGTAAGCCGCTGAAGCACCCTGCAGCCAGGATGTTGTCACATGCTTTGGTCGACACCCGGGATGCAGCGCCGGCATGAACCCTTGGAATGACGATGGACAGTCTCAAGTAGCCGACCACCGGATGGGCGGGATGCCGGAGAAGAAAAGCGGAGAGACAGGAACTGGCTTACCCCTTCAGGGCGCCAGCAGCGTCGAGACGACGCGTTCCAGCCGATGTCATGGTCCGCGTGCACTGGCCGGGCGGCTTGCCATCTTTCGCTCGATGGACCACCGACCACCAGCGCCTGGCTGCGACGAGACGTGGCGGCTACATACGACTCGCGGAGGAACGGGAGCGACCCAGGACCAGACGATCTCAGGAGGGTGAAGCCGAAAGCCCCATGGCCGCCCCTGGAGCCGGCGGGGCGAATCAACGGCCGAACGCGGGCTGCTGCGCGGAATCGCGCAGCGGCAACGCGATGGCGTCGCTAGCCATCGCGGTGCAGGCAGAACGGCAGGAAATAGAGAGGGATGAACCAGGGGTGAAGCAGGCCGCCGTGGGCGCCGTCGCATGGTCACTCGGCCTTCATGACGCTGATGCGAGCACGGAGGCCGAGAGGCGGCTCAGGGTGACAGAGTAGCGGCGATGGCCGATGGCCAGCTGAAGGCGTCCTCGGTGCGCCTCCGGGCCGCCTGGATGCGGCGCTGGCGATCAGCCTCGGGCGTTGCGAGCAGCCTACGCAGCGCCTCACCGAACTGCGGCAGTTCGGCCAGCCAGACTTCCTCGGCGGTGAACCCCAGGCCGCGGTTGCCGAAGGAGGTGGTCAGTACCGGCACGCCACTGGCGGTGTAATCGAGCATCTTGAGATTGCTGCCCGATCCTGAGGCCATGGGGTTGAGCGCTACGTCGACGCTGGACAGCAGCACCGACAGCTCGGCGTCGCTGACACGCCCCAGGCCACGCACGTTGGGCGGAAGATGCTGAAACGCCGGATGGTCGCAGAGGCTGCCGGCAAGGTAGAAGACGACCTCGGGGCAGGCCGGCGCCATCTCCCGGCAGATGAACTCGGCGGCGTCCAGATTGGGGCCGTGCCAGCTGCCCAGGAACAGCGCCACTGGCCGGTGCTGCTGCAGCCGCGCCTGCCAGCGCTGGCGCATGGCCATGTCGATGCAGGGCAGGCGCTCCAGGTCGGCGCAGTTGGGCACCACGCGCCCCTTGTCGACGCTCAGGCCATGTCGCTCGCGAAAGAGGGACAGATCGCCTTCGGCGCAGGCAAGGATCTGCTCGCTGGCCGTGCAGGCGAGCCGTTCGGCCTCGTCCACTCGGGCAATCGCCTGTTCGGCCTCCGAGGCGCCCCGCTGCAGGGCCTCCTCGAGAATCGTCCGCTTGAGATCGGCTTCGACGTTATGCGACTCGTACCACCAGGGACAGGTGACATGTTCGCGCAGGGCGTGCACCAGGTAGGGATGCGCGCACACGCCGAGCGTCGCCGTGGCGGCGTACTGCCGCAGCACGGCGATGAAACGCGAGTTCTGGCGCCAGCCCTCGATGGCGGCGATATCGTCCACCGAGGCCTCGAGCGCCGCGGCGAGCGACTGCTGGTCGCGGTACTGGGCGGCACTCAGCGGAATGCGATGTTCGATCAGCCCGGGAGCAATCTCGCGACACCGCTCCTCGCTGCCGTGAGGCGCCAGCACCAGCAGCGTGACCTTCACGCCAAGCTCGCTGGCCACATGGCGGTAGAGGTGAAACATGCGATTCTGCCCGCCGCCCATCGGCGGATAGACGGGAAAGGTATTGAGCACCAGCCAGTGCTCGCCCGCCCCGATGCCGCTCACGACGGGAAAGCGAGCATCGTCACCGTCATCTTCTCGAGTGTCTGCTCCGGCCGTGTCGCCGATCAATTCACGCACGGTATCGGGCCAGGTAACATGCGCCACGGCCTCTCTGGCCGCCACGCCCATGGCTCGAGTACGTTCGCGGTCTCCGGCCAGCTCACGAATGGCCCCGGCCAGGGCCTCGGGCTCGGGGGCGACACTCCAGCCGGTCTCGCCATGGCGCACGAACTCGTTGACCCCGCCGGTGTCGCGGCAGGTGAGTACCGGCTTGCCGGCGCCCATGGCCTCCACGGTGATCAGCCCGTAGTCCTCGTCGTAGGGCAGGAAGGGCACGGCCAGGGCATGGCGATACTGCTCGATCACTTCGCTGTCGCGCACGAAGCCCAGGAACCGCACGCGAGGATCGTCGCCCGCCAGGGCCTTGAGTTCGGCCTCCATGGGGCCGGTGCCGGCAATGCGCAGTTCCAGATCCACGTCGGTGGCGAGAAAGGCGCTCAGCAGCAGATCGAGTCGCTTGGGGCCATCGAGTCGGCTGACGGTAAACAGGTAGTCGCGGGGTGCCCGCTCCTCCTCTGCCTTTGTTTCTACCTCTACCGCGAAAGGCGGCAAATCGGAAGGGTGGTGAATTACCTTGATCGGCACGCCACGCGGGAAGTAATCGACACGTCGGGTGACGTTGCGCGAGATGGCGCTGTAACGGGCGATGGCCCCGGGTGCCAGGGCGATGGCATCAAGGTGATGAATCACCGCTCGGCTGAGTGGCCCGGGAAAACCGAAGAGGCCCTCCCGGGCGGCTTCGGGCAGCCAGGGGCCATGCAGCAGCACCTCGAGCGTATCGAACAATTCGGGTAGCTGAGCGCGCTCGGGGCGAGCCGACAGTATGCGGCGCAGGCGCCGGAGCAGCGGATGATGACACAACCAGCCGATGGTGCGCTGCCCGCGCTCGCCGGGCCAGGCACCGGCCGAAAAAGGATCCGCCCCGGCGCGATCGGGCCAGGGATAAGTGTCGTAGAGCCCGCGCAGGGTATGCTGGAGATAGAGATGGTGATCGGGATGTTCGATCATCCAGGCCGGGTACTTGGTGGAGATCACCCGATCGAAGTGGCTGAGATCAAGCTCACTGAAACGCCGATAGCTGGCGATCAGCTCGGTGAAGTTGCGCTCGGGGCTGGGCAACTTGATCAGCTCCATCTGATGGCCACTGAGCTGATTGGTGTGATGCAGCAGCCCCCACCAGAGCTTCTCGGCGCCGCCCACGGCGAAGGGCACCCCGCTGGGCGCGACCAGGGCGATTTTCATGCTCCGCCCTCCTCGCCCAGCAGGCGTGTCACCACGCTGTTCCAGCCGATACCGGCGCGATGATAGGCGGCCTGTCCAGCGCGACCCATCTCGGCGGTGCGGGCGCGATCGGCCCAGGCGCGATCGATGGCATCGGCGATGGCACGGGGATCAGGGTCGACCACCCAGCCGGTCTCGTCATCGGTGACGAATTCCAGCGGGCCACCGCTGTCGGTGCAGGTGATTACCGGCTTGCCGGCCAGCATGGCCTCCAGGGTGATGTAGCCGTAGTCTTCGTCGAAGGGGCCGAAGAAGACCGCCATGGCGTTGGCATACAAGGCGAACTTCTCGGCTTCGCTGAAGCGCCCGACCAGGCGCACCCGATGATCGAGGCCATGCCGTTCGATCAGCCGCTGATAGCGTTCGCGCTGCCCCCCCTCGCCGGCAATGATGATGCGTGCCGGCGAGGTGAGGTGACGAGCGGCCTCGATCAGCAGGTCCTGGCGCTTGAGGCTCTCGAGCCGGCTGGGGCAGAACACATAGCCCCAATCGTCGTCGCAGCGGAAGCGCTCGGCACCGTGTGGCGGATGATAGAGCGGCTCGGCGGACAGGCCATTGTAGTGCTGCAGACGCTCTGCTACGCGCCGTGAATTGGCGAACAGGCGTTGCACGCGCCCCAGGTGACGAGCATCGAAATCTCGGACCGCCTTGCGCAGGGCTCGCTGGTCGTCGTTGGCCTCGTCGTCGTTCCACAGCTCGTAGCAGGCACGATGCTGATGCATCACCCAGACGGTGTGGTGCGGATGGGCGATGCCCCAGGCGGGGAATTGCAGGCTGATCGCGCGGTCGATGGCCACGCCGTTGGGGGCACTCATGTCGAGGGTGTCCACGTAGTGCATCAGCGCCTGGATATCGGCCTCCGGGCTGAAGCGAAACGGCAGCCGCAGCAGCTCGACCTCGTGCCCATGTTCACGCAGCGCACGGGCAACACCCTCGATGTGGTAATCGGCCCCACCGCGCATGAAAGGCACTAGAGTGGCGTTGAGCAGGATTCTCACGGGCGCTCCTCGTCCGATGCGGCGTTCACTGCCAGAGCGTCGTCCTGTTGGCCGGGTTCATCCAGGCACTCCTCGCGACTTGCGTCGCCGAGCTCCTCCGGCTGGGTCACGGCGACCTTCCGGCCGACCACGGCAAAGTCCTGCGGACCACAAAAATGGCCGTTGATCCGGTCGGTAAGCGGATCATCACCCGCCACCTTGGCACTCTCGGGATAGGGGTTGAAGCGCCGCACCTCAACCTCGCCGAAGCCATGGTAGTCGAGCAGGAAGTGCATGGCAGTGGGAGTGAGCGGGTTGCGGTGGGTCGGGTCGTGATAGAAGGTGTGGCTGCCCACCAGCAGGTTTTCGGGATTGGGCGTCTCGATGATGAGTACCCCCCCGGGGGCCAGCACACGACGAGCTTCGTCGACCATGGCATAAAGCACTTCGAAGGGCAGATGCTCAGCGATGTGAAAGGCGCTGACCAGCGCGTGGCTGTCGTCGGGCTGCTGTCGCAACGCGGCCAGAATATCGGCATGCATGACCTCGAGGCCGTGCTCACGACAGTGCTCGACCATGGCGATATTGAGGTCGACGCCATGCGACTCGAACCCCTGCTCGGCGAGCAGGGCGAGCCACTCCCCTCGCCCACAGCCGAGATCCAGCGCCCGGGTACCCATCTGCCGAGCGGTATCGAGCTGGGGCTGGTAGTTCAGCAGGTGCCGACGAATCTGCTCTTCACTGCCGCGACAGGCGTCCTCGAAGGCGAGGTAATAGGCGTCAAACAGCTGCTGCTGCCATGCCTCGGCTCGATCCTCCTGCGGCGCGGCGGGCGACGGGGAATCCAGGAGACGCTCGACGGCACGTCGATGATGGTGCAAGGCGCTCCACAGCGCCGGCTGGATACGCTCCTGCTCGGCCAGCCGTTGCCCGTCTTCCTGCGCCTGATGACTCAGTTCCCCCAGCCGCGCCTCGTGTTGCTCGATCGCTTCATCATGACGGCTGAGCTCACCATCAAGCTCAAGCAGCACCTCGTGCAGCTGACTGGCATGCCATCGCTCACGTGACTCCAGGCGGCATATCCGTTCCAGCAACCGCAGCCGGGGCCGCAGCAGAATCGCCACCAGGCGATAGACCAGACGCATGGGCAGACGCAGCACGCGACCAAGGGAGCCCAGGCGCCCCACCACGCGAAAAGGTAGCGTGAGGAGTCCACGACGCGGCACGGCTACCCCCTGGCGCGAGAGGTAGGCTTGCGCCTCTGCGGCGCAAAGCAGCTCTCCCAGCACATACAGGCGTCCGACATGCGGCAGCCGGGCTCGATAGTGCTGGAAACCATCACCGTCAACCGGACGCCCCATCAGGAGACGATACGCTCTATCCAGAAAGCGCTCGTCGCTCAGGCTGGCCGCGAACAGTTCCTCAAAGCGCGGATGAAGCGGATCCTGAACGTCCACGACGTCCTGGCGCTCCTCGAGCAACTGACCGAGCCGTTCGCGACAGGCAAAGGCCGGCGGTTCTTGCCCGGGATGCTGTTCGTGCTGACGCGCCACGGCCTTGAGCCGCGCCACCAGGCTGTCGATATCGTCAAAGGTCTGGGTCATCTATGCGGCTCCTGGTATTCACGGGACACGGCTGATGCGTCGAGCTCATCGGCTGGCGCGGCATCCATACTCAGCGGCAGCCGGCAGACACCGGAAAAGAGATGCTCCTTGAAGCCAGCCACCTCGAACTGCAGGTAGCTGTCGCACCACCAGTAGCAGTCGTCCAGATGATGTTCCCGACTGTGCAGAGCCACGGTGACGGTGTACTTGCCGGGGGCAATGTCGGCTCGCAGACGCAGGCGTACACGACGCTGCTCGCCGGCAGCAAGACACAGTGTCTGTCCGAGCTGATAGCTGTTGGCACCGAAGATGTCCTGGCCGAAGCGATCACGCAGCATCACGCCCAGAGTAACGTCGTCGAGCGTGTCACGAGCTTGCAGTTCGAGCTCGATGCTCAGCCACTCGCCGCTGGCGATCATATTGCTGGCACTGTCGTCCCCGACCGCACGGCCATCGATCACGGCCACCTCACCGGTACCATAGGCCCCCTGATCACGCTCCAGGTGTCTTCCTTCCTCTTCCTCGGCCTGACGCGCCATGATGCGGTTGTATCGATTGACCGCATCGTCGGCGTCACCGTCGAAGGAAACACGCCCGTCTTCCAGCACGATGGCACGATCGCAGAGCATCTTGACGGCATTCAGATCGTGGGAGACGAACAAGATGGAGCCGCCACTCTGCTTGAACTCGCGAATGCGTTTCATGCATTTCTGCTGGAAGTAACCGTCTCCTACCGAGAGTGCTTCATCGACGAGAAAGCAGCGCGGGTCGGCGTGGATGGCAACGGAGAACGCCAGCCGCATGGCCATGCCGGAGGAGTAGGTACGCAGCGGCTCGTCGATGTAACCGCCAAGCTCGGAGAATTCGATGATCGCCTGGCGACGGCTGTCGATTTCCTGATGGGTCATGCCCAGCATGAGAGCGTTGGCGGTGATGTTCTGCAGGCCGGTGAGTTCGGGATTGAAACCGGTACCCAGCTCCAGCAGGCCGGTGACGCGCCCGTCGACATGGATGCTACCGCTGTCGGGCATCAGCACGCCGGTGAGCAGTTTGAGCAGGGTCGACTTGCCGGCGCCGTTACGACCCAGCACGCCCAGCACCTCTCCAGGTGCCACCGAGAAGCTGATGTCCTTCAGCGCGTGGTAAGTATCGTGACGCATGCGACCGGTCACCACCTCGAGCAGACGGTCGGCAGGCCGGTGGAACAGCTTGAAGGTCTTGTTGAGCTCTTCGATCTGAATCATCGCTACACCTTAGAGACAGTCGCGAAGATCGCGCTCGGTACGACCGATCAGCCACAGTGCCAGGGCCAGCAGGCCGAGCACGCCCAGCGAAAGCAGCGCGAGGGGCAGGAGTTCGGGCAGTTGCTGTCGCATGATCAGGCCGCGATACGCATCGACCAGCACGAAGAAGGGATTGAACTGCATGCCGCGCTGTACCCAACCCGGCAGGATATCGACCACATAGACGATGGGCGTTACCCAGAACCAGACCTGCAAGACCACCGCTACCACTTCCTTGATGTCCTTGAGATAGACGGCCAGAACCGCCAGCGTCAGGCCAATGGCGTAAACGAACAGGCACTGGAGGCCGTAGATGGCCGGCACGGCAAACCAGTAGGCCGACAGCGGGAAGTCCACCAGCAGCAGGAAGCCGATGAAAAAGCCCATGCCGATGAGGTATACGACGGTTTCCGTCAGCAGCACGGAGAGAGGAAGCGCAAGCAGCGAGACATTGACCTTGGTGACCAGATGCCCCTGGTCCTTGAACAGATTGGTGATACGACCAAGGCTGTTGGCGAAGGCAATCCAGGCGAGCATGCCGCAGATCAGGTAGATGCTGTAGGCATAGTGGTCGATCTCGACACCGAAGCCCTCCAGCTTGGCCCCCATGATGCTGGAGAACACCAGCACGAAGACCAGGATGTTGACCAGTGGAGAAACGAACGTCCAGGCGGCTCCCAGCAAGGAGCCGGTATGACGCTCGACCAGATCCTGGCGACTAAGGTGCAGGATCAGCGGCATGCTGTGGCGAATGGCCCGCAGGCGTTGATACATAACGTCAGCTTTCCATGGCGTGGTGAAAAGATGCGAGCAAATCATCGGCGGAGCGAGACCAGCTGAAGCAGGAGGCACGCTCTCTTCCGAGAGAGATCCGATGGGCATGGTCATCCTCGAGCAGCTGCTCCAGGCCGTGGCGAATGGCTTCCATGTTCAGCGGATCCACCTCGATGCCAGCGCCCGCGGATACTTCGGCCGTAGCCGTCACGCTGGCGGTCAGCACCGGAGTACCTGCGGCCATGGCCTCGAGCACCGGCATGCCAAAGCCTTCGTAAAGCGAGACATAGACGAACCCGCTGGCCAGCGCATACAGGCCGGGCAGATCGTTCGAGGGTACATAGCCCAGACGCCGGATGGTGCCCGCGTCGAAAGCTCTCTGCACCGAGGCAGACCAGCATTGCTCTCCCCAACCCGGCATGCCCGCCAGCAGCAGTGGTGTAAGCCGCTGCTGCTCGCGCGGAAGGCTGGCATAGGCTTCGAGCACCCGCGCCAGGTTCTTGCGCGGCTCAAGCGTGCCGACGCTGAGCAGATAGCGTGCCGGAAGCCGATAGCGTTCTTGCAGCGCCACCTCTTCACTCGCCACTGGGGCAGTGCAAAAGCGATCGGCGACGGCTGGCGGCACGATATCGATACGTTCGGCGTCTATATCATGCAAGTCCCTGAGCTCGTTGGCCGTGAACTGCGAGACCACGTTGATTCGGGTAGCACGCTCCAGGCTCGCCGGGAGATGACGGTTGAAGAATGCCACGCGCTCGGCCGGATGACACTCAGGATATCGCTCGTGAGAGAGGTCGTGGACAGTCACGACACTGCGCCCTCTCCAGGGCAGCAGAATATAGTTCGGCTCCCAGTAAAGAGCATGTTGCTGTGCACCGCCATGCTTTAGCCGTTGCGTGTATAGCCAACGATATGCCCTTCGAGTCAGCGGGTTTCGCAGATAACGACGGGCAAACTGCCAGGCCTTGCTGCCTCCTGGCTCCGCCGACGAGTCGCGGTGTGACGTGTCTGATGCTTCGAGCAACAGAGGGTGTTGGCAGGACAGTCGCTCTCGCTTCGAACCGGTAAGCCCTTCCAGCATCAGCTCCGAATCGCCCTCCGTTGCCTGACGCCGAAGAAGCTCGTTCGTCAGCTCACGAGTGTAGTGTCCAATACCGGTCAGAGGTGACAGCAGTGGCTGCAGGTTGACGATGACATTCATGCCTTGGCCTCAACGGAGAAAACGTGCTGCAGGCAGTCTTCCCATTGCCGCCAGAAGGCATCTCGGCCAAACCGCTCGGCCTGCTGGCGGCAGGCAAGCGGAGAAATGGAAGTACTCTCGAAGCGAGACAAGGCCAGGAGAAGGGCATCGACCGTCTGGGAGTCGAAGAAGATACCGGTAGACGCCTCACCGTGTTCCGGCCCGAGAACCGTCTCACAGGCGCCACCGCCTCCATAGGCAATCACCGGCGTGCCGCAGGCCTGAGCCTCAAGCGGCAGGATTCCGAAATCCTCATCGGCAGCGAAGACAAAGCCCTTGGCATTTGCCATCAAATGCTTGAGCATCTCGTTCGGCTGAAAGCCCAGCAGCTCGATGTTCCTGGCGCCGCCGGCCAAGCGTTCGAGCTTCTTGCGCTCCGGGCCATCGCCGATGACCTTGAGGCGTCGTTTACCATCGGCGCGAAACGCCTCAACGATCAAGTCCAGCCGTTTGTAAGGCACCAACCGTGACGCCGCCAGGTAGTAATCATCACGCGGCCCGTCATGAAAGGACATGGATTCGAGATCCACAGGCGGATGAATCACGGTGGCATCGCGCCGATAGTATTTGCGAATACGGCCCGCCACATTGGTGGAATTGGCGATGAAATGATCTACCTGACTGGCCGTAAAGTGATCCCACTGGCGAAGCCGCTTGAGCACCCGCCTCAGGTACCACTCAAGCGGTGCCGAGAAGGCGGCATCATGCAGATAAGCTTCCTTCATGTCCCATGCGTAGCGCATCGGAGTATGGCAGTAGCAGACATGGCACTGGCCGGGATGGGTAACGACGCCCTTGGCCACGCAGTGACTGGATGAAATGACCAGATCGAACTCACTCAGGTCGAACTGTTCGATGGCATAGGGCATCCAGGGGAGATAGTGCCGGTAATGCCGGCGAGCCATCGGCAGGCGCTGGATCAAGCCGGTGTTCACCCTGTGGCGGGCGATGCGCCCACGCTGACCTGCGGGCAGAAAATCCACCAGGGTGAATATCTCTGCCTGAGGGAAGGCCTCGAGCAGGGCGTCCAGCACCTTCTCGGCTCCTCCCTGCACCACCAGCCAATCATGCACGATCGCAACACGACGCCCCTGCCCCCAGCATCGAAGTGCGGCCAGAGAGTCGACCTCACCCTTCATGTGACACGCCAGTCGGCGTCCGCCCATAGATATCATCGAATCGGACGATATCGTCTTCCCCCAGATAAACGCCGGTCTGTACCTCGATCAAACGCAAGGGGATCAAGCCAGGGTTTTCGAGACGGTGCAATGTGCCGAGCGGGATATAGGTCGACTCATCCTCGCTGAGCAAGAAGCTGCGCATGGACTCGCTATCACCGTGGCCACCGCCAAGCGTGACCCTAGCCGTACCAGCGACCACCACCCAATGCTCCGCCCGGTGATGATGCATCTGCAGGGAGAGTCGTCCACCGGGCTTGACCACGATTTCCTTGACCTGAAAGCCTTCGCAGCTAACCAGTGCACGATAATGGCCCCATGGCCGATAGACGCTCTGATGGGACTGGAACTCCGCTCGCCCCGCCGCCTTCAGAGCGCTGACGATCTGCTTGGTCTCCTGGGCATGCTCGCGGTTGGCCACCAGCACGGCATCTGCAGTTTCCACGATCACCAGATCCTTCACGCCAACACCTGCTACCAGGCGCGACTCGCTGCGCACCAGATTGCCCGTCGAGTCGTGAAGCAGCACGTCACCATGAACCGCATTGCCGTCTTCGCCGGCTCCGCGACGCTTGAGATCATGTATCGCATCCCAGGAGCCGATATCACTCCAGCCGGGGTCCATGGGCACGACGGCGGCCGTCCGGGTATGCTCCATGACCGCATAATCGATGGATTCACTGCGGCACTCGGTGAAAGGCCGTGGATCGATACGCAGGAAATCCATGTCTTCCCTGCGCCCATCATAAGCCGCCTGACAGTGCTCGAGGATATCGGGTGCATGTTCTGACAGCTCTTGCAAATAATGTCGGGCCCCGACCAGGAAGATGCCGCTATTCCAGAGATAATCGCCACTGACCAGATAGGCACGCGCACGCTCGATGTCCGGCTTCTCGACAAAGACATCCACCTGGAAGCCTGAGCCAAGCGCTGTCCCGCGACGAATATAGCCATACCCGGTGTGCGGCGAAGACGGCTCGATGCCGAAGGTCACGAGTTGACCTTGCGCCACGAGCTCTCTTCCCTTCGCTACCGCCTCGGCAAAAGCGACATGATCCTCGATGACATGGTCGGCCGGCATGACCAGCAGGCTCGCGTCATCGTCATCCTCGAGGGCCGTCATGCAGGCCAGAGCCAGCGCCGGCGCGGTATTTCGCCCGAGGGGTTCCAGCAGGATAGTCGTGGCCGGCACACCAGCCGTCTGCAGCTGCTCGGCGACCAGGAATCGATGTTCATCGTTGCAGACCACCAACGGCGAAGCACAGCCATCGATGCCTCCCAGGCGCAAGACCGTTTCCTGCAGCAGGCTATGGCGCTCAGAGTTCAGTTTCAGAAACTGCTTGGGGTAGTGTTCGCGGGACACTGGCCAGAGACGAGACCCTGAGCCTCCGGACAGAATGACGGGCCTTAGCATGCGTCCTCCGTGACAGAGCGTCGTATGTGCGCTCTCTGCACCTGGTTCTCAGCACTCCCGCGGCGACCCTGAGCGTGCCGCGAGCACTGCGTCGGAATGGCGCAGAATGATACCACCTCAGTTCATGAGATGGCAGCGGCCCATGACGCAAGACACACGCCCCGTCCTGGTGATGCTGCCCCCCACCACCACAGCGGTCATGTCGGTCCTATGGCTGCCGATTAATGAACCCCCGCGTCGGGGTCATGACGAGAATCTTGAGGTCGAGGCCCAATGACCAATTATCAATGTAGTAAAGGTCATATTCCACTCGGCGCCGCATCAGCTCGATATCCTCGGTGATGCCACGCAGCCCGTTGACCTGGGCCCAGCCTGTCATGCCCGGCTTGACCCGATGCCGTTGCATATAGACTTCGATCACGTCCTTGTAGTGGTCGTTATGATCCATGGCATGTGGCCGCGGCCCCACGAGCGACATTCTCCCTTGCAGTACATTGTAGAGCTGGGGCAACTCGTCGAGGCTCGTCTGGCGCAAGAAGTGTCCCAGCCGCGTGATGCGGGGATCGCCATCAACGGCCTGGCAAGTGCTCCCCTCTGAACCGTGGGGGCGCATGGTGCGGAACTTGTAAATGCGAAAACGCTTCCCATCCAGGCCATGACGATACTGCTTGAACAAAACAGGCGCGCCCATTTTCCAACGCACCAAGGCGGCGATGATCACCATCACGGGAAGAAAAAGCAGGAACATCAAGAGCCCCAGAAGCCGATCCTCCAGCGCCTTGATCCAGCGCATCGGCCCATTGAGCGGGCTGACATTGAGGTCCAGGGAATACATGTCCGCCACTTTCGCGACACGGTGATTCAGCAGTCGCACGTCGGAGAGATCCGGAAAGTAGCGTAGGTTCACCGGCACGGAGAACAGCTCGCCGGCAATGGATTTGACGGTCTCGCCTTCGGTAAGGGGGTAAGTCAACCAGATTTCATCATAGTCCCGCCGGAAGACGCTCTGGGCGACCAGCTGCTTGACGCGGCTCAGGATGTCTCCTTCCGGCATGTCGGTCACGACGTGACTGATGCGATAACCGATATAGGGCAGCGCTGCGAGATGCCGCTGCACTCGCTCGATATTTCCGGCTCGCCCGATGACCAGAACCCGCTTGAGGTTATAGCCCCGGGCCCGCAGCGAGCGAAGATAGGCATAGAGCCCGGCACGCAGCAGGCAACCGAGCCCCAGCACGGACAGCGAGGAGGCCAGCATCCAGCCACGTGAAAAGATAGGCGAACTCTGGGTGATGACGAGAAAGACGCTGAGCAGCACGATGGCCAGCAGCCAGCTGAGCGTATAGATCCCCAGCATGGTGAAAAGGCTACGCCCACGCCAGGGCTCGTAGAGGCCCAGAAGCTCTCCGCAGGCAGGCAGCAGCAATCCCCCCACCAGGATCAGCAGCGGATACTCGATGCCATGGGCATGGTCCAGACCGGGCATCGAGATCAGCACCCCCGCCGCCACCAGCATGGCAATGCCGGCATCGAAGCAGCGCATCAGACGTCGCAACCAATCGCTGGAAGTCGTACTCATGCGCTCCAATCGCCTATCGAGTCGCGATAGCGATGCACTGCGACCGTCGAGTCACAGCGTGCATCAGCCATCTTGCTCAGATGTTCGCGCCATGGCCTGCAGCGTCATCATCGTGCGCACGAGATCATCAGAACCCAGATCACCCACGGCCACTTCGAGCTTCAAGCGCTCGAGAAGGGACTCTCGCACGGTGTCGACGTACTGAATTCTCAAGTCATAGAGCTCGGCCCTGGCATCCAGAACGTCGACCAGGTCGCGCAGCCCAAGCTGCTCGCCTTTTTCTGCCGCTTCCAGAAACAGCCGGCTGGAATCGATGGATTTCCCCAATGCGTTGAGCTGACGACGGCTGCCTGCAATATTCCTCACGCTTTCCCTTACCTGCTGGCGTGCCAATCGGCGGGCATTGGTCAAAGAGGCTTCCCGAGCCAGCGATGACAGTTCCCCCTGCCGCACGTTGGCGCTGGTGTAGCCGCCGCGATAGAGCGGCATGTCGAGCTGGACACTGGCACGTCCATCCTTGCTCACACGATAAGGATCATTCGAGTCGCGATCCGAATAGCTGAGGTTCAATGACACCTCAGGGTAATAGCCCCCACGACGCACGTCGGTATCCGCATCGGCCAGCCCCAGTCGCCGACTGGCCAGCATGACTTCGAGATTGTCAGTGGTTCGCGTTAGCCATTCGTCCAAGTTTCCCGGCACCTCGGACAGCTCGACCGAGCGCAGATCTCCCAGTGACTGCCCGAAGGCCAAGCGCTGCCCCGTCAAACGCTCGAGCTCGCCAAGGGCGTCCTCAAGCTCGTTCTCGGCTTGAATACGGTCCGCCACGGCCTGGTCGAGGCGGGACTGGGATTCGAGCACATTGAGCCGGTCTCCCACTCCCAACTCAAAGGAGCGGGATGCCTGACGATGCTGCAGAGACAGCGACTCACGCTTGGCCTCGAGCAGCCCGACCTTGCGCGAGGCGAGAAAAGCGTTGAGATAGGCCTCGACCACTGACATGGCCAGCTTGTTCTCTCCCACGGCCACTTGCAGGCGTGCTGCCTCGACCTGGCTCTCGGCCTTGTCGACACCGCGCCAGCGCTCAACGCTGAACAGTGACTGGCTCAGGCTCACCTGCCAATTGACATCCCGTGTTTGACCTTCATAACGAGCCTCGTCGTCGCTGGACCTGAACTCGCTGCTGGGGTCATAGTCGGGATTGTCCGTGTAGTAATTATCGCTTTCCTGGTAGGTATACCCCCCGGAGGCGCTGACCTGTGGCTTTAGCTGGGACCACGCCTTATCCACTTCTTCCTGGGTGGCCTGCAGCTCATAGCGCTGGCTCGCCAGGTCGCTATCGTTCTCCAGGGCAAGCACGAACAGTTCTGGCAGTCTCGGCAGATCGACAACCGATGGCGCCGGTGCCTGCTGCGCAAGCTGATCCGGGAATGACACATCCGTTGCCTCGTCAGCTGCCCACAGCAAGGTAGAGAACGTCACGCCCATCACCGACAGTCCACATGCCGCCGACCAGCGTCTGCTCGGCCATTTCCTTCTCGAGTGCGCCATCCTGCGCATGTCCTTACTCCTCTCGCATCGCCCTGGCAAGCATGTCAGTGATGGGCTTGGCAATGTAACTAGCAAAGGTTCGATCACCGGTACGAATCATGACTTCGGCGGGCATTCCCGACAGCAGTTTCATCTGCTCGGTCATGTCCTTCCGACCTTCATCCGTTACCTTGACGCGCCCCTTGTAGTACTGCTGGCCCGTAGCCTCGTCCTCGAAGCTGTCAGCGCTGATATAGGTGACTTCTCCCGAGATCTCGTCGGTCAAGCGCTGATTGAAGGCCGAAAAGCGTATATCGGCGGGCTGCCCGATGAAGATATGATCGATATCGCGATTCGGTATTCTGACCTCAACGACAAAACCATCCCCGCTGGGAACGACATCCATGATCGGGTCCCCCGAACGGATGACAGCCCCCTGAGAGTGCACCTTGAGACCAACGACCGTCCCGGATACCGGGGCGGTCACCGTGGTACGATTCACCTGGTCGGTCAACGAGGTAATCTGTTCTTCGGATTCTGCAATCTTGGCCTGGGCGTTGCGCAACTGCTCGCCAACCTCGGACTGATACTCCTGGCGACGCACTTCCTTCTGGACCTGATTCTCGCTGATCTGGGACTTCAAGCGAGCCACCTCGGACCTGGAACGAGCCACCTGACCTTCATACTCGAGGATTTGTCGCTCCAGCTCTCGCAGGCGCTGATTGTCGCCCAACCCCTCACGGAACAATGAGCGGAAATCCTCCGCTTCGGAACGCAGTGAGGCGATACGCCTGAGATTCACCGAGATCTGGGCCTCGAGCCCCTCGATCTGATCACGCATCTGGTTGGCCTGCTCATCCAGAGACGCCAAAGTGCTGTTGAGCGACTCACGTCGTGACATGAACAAGCTACGCTGTACCGCCAGTACTTCCTGGACACGCTCCAGGCCACTTTCGGTCAACTCCTCGGGAAAGCTCAGGCTGTCGTCACCACCCTGCTCGGCCAGCAGGCGCACTTCCATGGCACGATTGATAAGGTACTGGGCACGAAAAATGTCCAGTTGGGCACGCGCCTGGGTGTCACTCAGGATCACAAGCGCATCCCCCGCCTCGACATGGTCCCCATCCTTCACCAGGATGTCGCGGACGATACCGCCTTCGAGATGCTGCACGGTGCGCTTGAACGATTCGATAGAGACGCTGCCCGGTGCCACCACGGCGACAGCGAGTTTGGCGGTCAGCGCCCAGGTGCCGAAACCGCCAAACGCCACCAGCAATATCACCAGCCCCCAGCGCCTGACTTTCCTGTCGCTGGTGGGCAGCTTCTCGACGGCCTCTCCTTCCAGGGTTTGAGAGCCCGGGGTGATATCGATGCTCGGAAGTTTCCCTGCTTGGCTATCCTCTCGCTCGGCCGCCATTACCGTTGCTCCTCGCTGCCATTCTCGGATTCACCAGGGCGCTTACCCCCACCCACGGAGGCAAGGCGATGATTGTTTCCCGACGCCACACGTCGTTGGGGCGACGTCTTGGCAAACTGTGCCAACACTTGGTCTCGAGGGCCGAACATGCTGACCTGCCCTTCTTTCATCACCAGCAACTTGTCCATGTTCTTGAGGATGCTGGTGCGATGACTGATGACCATCAGGGTCGTTCCCTCGGCCTTGAGCTGGGCAATGGCCTCGGAGAGCGCCTTCTCGCCGGCGTCATCCAGGTTGGAGTTGGGCTCATCCAGTACGACCAGGACGGGGGCTCCGTACAGGGCTCTCGCCAGGCCGACGCGCTGACGCTGACCGCCCGACAAGGCGCCGCTGGAGGCCGAGATTTGCGTGTCGTAGCCGTTAGGCAGCTCGAGAATCATCTCATGCACGCCTGCCTTCTTCGCTGCCGTCACGACCTTCTTCGAATCGATCTCGCCGAAGCGCGCAATGTTCTCGCTGACCGAGCCATCGAACAGCTCGATATCCTGGGGCAGGTAGCCGATATGCGGTCCGAGCTCATCACGGTTGAAGTGATGAATATCGGCGCCGTCCAGCCGCACATTGCCAACCTGGGTAGGCCAGATGCCCAGCAGGACACGAGCCAGGGTCGACTTGCCGGCGGCGCTGGGGCCGATGATGCCGATGTGCTCGCCGCGAGGCACCTCGAAATTGATGCCCCTGATGGTCGCCATGCGCGCCCCGGGGGGAGCCGCCGCGACGGTTTCGATCGCCAGGTGCCCATCGGGAGCGGGCAGTGACATTCGACGCTGCTCCTCGGGGATCTGGGTCAAGAGTTCATTAAGACGCTCATAGGCCCCTCGGGCACCGACGAACCCTTTCCAGCTTCCGATCATCTGGTCGATAGGGGCCAGAGCCCTCCCCATGATGATAGAGCCGGCAATCATCATCCCTGGCGTCATTTCACCTTGCAGCACCAGCAGGGCCCCCAAGCCGAGAATCATCGACTGGAACAACATGCGCAGTACTTTCGATGCATTGGTAAGAGCGCCGGCCCGGTCGCTCGCCTGGGACTGTTTGGCCAGGTATGTGTAATGTTTTTCCGCCCAACGCCCCATGATATTGGGCAGCATGCCCATGGCATGCAGTACTTCGGCATTGCGAAGGTTAGAGTTGGCAAGCTCTTGTGACTTGATGCTCTCATTGCTCGCTTCGGCAAGCAGCCCTTTCGTGGCCATCTCGTTGGCGATGGCCAATGACAAAAGAATGATACCGGCACACAGGGCAAAGACACCGAGCCAGATATGGAATAAACAGAGCACGCCAATATAGATGGGAACCCAGGGGGCATCGAAGAAGGCGAACAAGCCATTTCCGGTGAGGAACTGGCGAAGATTGGTAAGATCATTGAGCGGCTGGGCCGATTGGCGCCCCGGAGCCACGACGCTACGCCGGAACATGGCACTGTAGAGCCTGCTATTGAGACTGGTATCGAGCCGGTTTCCGACGCGCACCAGGATGCGCGAACGCACCAGCTCGAGCCCTCCCATTACCATGAACAGGAACACGACGACCAACGTCAACACGAGCAAGGTTTCCTCGCTGCGTGAGGTAATGACACGATCGTAGACCTGCAGCATATAGAGAGGCGGAACAAGCATCAGCAGGTTCACGAACATGCTGAAGAAGCCCACGGAAAGAAATGATCCCTTGCAGGCACGGAGCGAGAGCTGCAAGTCCGTTGCGTCCTGTTGCTTTGCCATGAGGCGACTCACCGATTGGGGGGATACGACAGAGGCTCGAAGAGAGATAGCGCAGCGAAGCCGAGCGCAGGAGGGTAACAGAAATCCCATTAACGATATAGGACTTGGCTAATCAAGCGAACGTAGGAAATATCGTACAAAACACCAATTAACCGAATTATCAACGCTACCAATAGCTAAAAACTATTAATATACCGTAGCACTCCGCTAGCCGTGTTTTCGCTCATCGACCTGCCCTGCGAAGATAAAAAAATCCCGGCCAAGAGGCCGGGACAACATTCGCTTGCCAGACTAAGCGGCATGCCTGGCGCTGCACCAGGCGGCATCGCCCTCAGCGCAGCACGCCTTCCTCCTTCAGCAGCTTGAGGATCGCCTCGGCGCCCTGCTCCGCGGTGACGTCAGTGAGCACCTGACCGCCGCCGCCCTCGGCCTTGGCAGCCGCGGCCTTGAAGCGGTCGCGGGCCGAAGCGGCCTTGACGATCTTCAGGCGCTTGGGTCGCTTGCGGGCCGGCTGGGTCTCCCAGCTCGCCCAGGCCTCATCCACGGTCACGCCGCTCGGCACCGCGGCCAGATGGCCACGCCGCGCCGGCCCGAAGGCGCTCTGACGGGGCGCCGGCGCCGCACCATCGACGGTCACGATGGCTGGCAGGCGCACCTTGAGGCGACGGCGCTGGCCGCGTGGCAGCGCCTGCAGCAGGGTGGCGACGCCATTTTCGACGCTCTCCACCGCCGCCAACCCACTGACCACCGGCCAGCCCAGGCGCTCGGCCAGCAGGTAGGGCAGCAGGCCGGAGCCCTCGCCCTGTTCGGCACGTTCACCGGTAATCACCAGCTGAGGCGGCGCTTCGCGGAGAGCCTCGGCGAGTGCAGGCAGCGTATCGGCACCCTCGGGCTGCTCGACCAGTGTCAGGGCGTCGAAGCCCATGCCCAGGTAACCGCGCAGGGCCGACTCACTGTCCGCTTCCTTGCCGCCGGCATGCAGCAGCTGAACCCGGGCGTCGGCCACGCCGCGGGCCAGCTCCACCGCCCGGGCATCCTGGTCGGCGCGGCGCGCGCGACCGGTGGTGGGATGACGCCCCACGGAGACCAGCACGGTGATCTCCAGGGGCTCGATCTTGTTCGGTTCAGGCCGCATCGCGCTGCTCCTCTCGTTGCTGCTTCACCAGCTCGACCAACGCCTCGAGCACCTTGGCCGAATCGGCAATCACTGCCAGGTCGGCGCGCTTGATCATGTCGCAGCCGGAATCCATGTTGATCGCCACCACCTTGTCGCAGGTCTGGATTCCCTGCAGGTGCTGGATGGCGCCGCTGATGCCCACCGCCACGTAGACGCGAGCAGTGACCCAGGTGCCGGTGGCCCCCACTTGGCGATCGCGCGGCATGAAGCCATCGTCGACCGCGACCCGCGAGGCCCCTTCCGTCGCACCAAGCACCTCGGCCGCGGCGTGGAAGCCGTCCCAGTCGCGCACGCCGTTGCCGGCAGAGAGGATGAACTCGGCCTCGGCCAGCGCCACGCCGGCCGGATCCACCGGCACCTGGCCCAGGTCTTCGATGCGCGAGATCGGAGACGGCAGCGCCTGGGGCAGGCCAATGGCCTCCGCCGCGTAACGGTTGTCGTCGACCGGCTCGGCGCACTCCGCGAGTGCCAGGGCGACCCGTGACAGCGGTCGGCGGATGTCGATGGTGGCCGCCGCACCGCGCGCGAGACACTGCCAGCCGAGCTCGGCATTCGCATCGGGCTCGATCTGCCACACGCCGGTAGCCGGGCGCTCGCCGAGCCGGGCCGCCAGGCGACGACCCAGGTCGGCGCCACCGAGCTTGGAATCCGGCACCAGCCAGTGGCGCGGCGACCAGGCCTCTTCCACGGCCAGCAGCGCGCCGAGGCGTGCTTCCGGAGCGAAGCCGTCAAAGCGGGAATCGTCGAGGATCAGCAGGCGGTCGACGCCGGCCTCACCGAAACTATCCTCTTTCAGCTCGCCGTCTCCCTCGCGGTGATACCCACCGAAGACCACCGCCATCACTGCCCCCCGGGCATTCGGATCGGCATCGGCCAGTTGCCTGGCCAGGCCCAGCAGGTCGCGGTCGTGACTCGAGAGGCGGCCGCCGGACATGTCCGGCACCACCGTGACCAGGAAAGCCGGCGATTCGATCTCGACCAGCGGCTTGCTCTGGGCAGCCGAGGCTGCGCCCCTGCTGCCACCAACGGCGCCCTGTTGAACGCCGCTACGATCGATGCGCTTGATGCCATTGGGGCCCATGAAGCCCACGGCGTGCGGGTTCTTGCGGACGATGCCCGCAGGCCCCAGCCACTCGCTGGCAGCCCCCTGGCCTAGCTCGCTCAAGACGTCCAGATGCTGCGGGTGTAGCCGGTTACGGGCGATCCATTCCTTGCGCGGATCACGACGGACGATATCGCTCATCACGCCACCTCCACGGCCTGGGGCCGACTCGATGATTGCCGGTCCGCACCGGCGGGCGCCTCGGTCAGCGCTACTGCGACCAGTTCGGCGATGTCGCGCACCTCGGCGGTGGCGTCGACCACTCCCTCGAGCATGGCGGTGCACTGCGGGCAACCCACCGCCACCAGCTCGGCACCGGTCTCGCCCACGTCGTTCATGCGCATGTCGGGAATCCGACGCTCGCCGGGGATATCGGTGATCGGCGCGCCGCCGCCGCCGCCGCAGCAGCGGGAACGGAAGCCGGAGCGTTCCATCTCGGCGACCTCGATGCCCAGCGCCTTGAGCACATTTCGCGGTGCCTCGTACTCGCCGTTGTAGCGGCCCAGGTAGCAGGGATCGTGATAGGTCACGCCGCCGCCCTTCCAGGGCTTGACGTGCAGCCGACCGGCCTCGAACAGCTCGGCGATGTAGGTGCTGTGGTGGCGCACTTCGTACTGGGCCGGCATCCCGGGGGCCCCCAGCTCGCCATACTCGTTGCCGAGCACGTGGAAGCTGTGCGGGTCACAGGTGACAATGCGCTGAAAGCGATACTTCGAGAGGGTGGCGATGTTGCGCTTCGCCAGGCTCTGGAACGTCGCTTCGTCGCCCAGACGACGGGCCACGTCGCCGCTGTCGCGCTCCTCGTTGCCGAGCACTGCGAAGTCCACGTCGGCGGCGCGCAGCACCTTGACCAGCGAACGCAGGGTACGCTGGTTGCGCATGTCGTAGGCGCCATCACCCAGCCACAGCAGCACCTCGGCCTCGCCGCGATCGGCCATCAGCGGCAGCTCCAGGTCGGCCGCCCAGTGCATCCGCGCGCCAGGATCGAAGCCGCCGGGGTTGTCGGTGGCGATCAGATTGTCGAGCACCTCGGCGCCCTTGTTGGGGGTATTGCCATGCTCGAGGGTCAGGAAGCGACGCATGTCGACGATGGCATCGACGTGCTCGATCATCATCGGGCATTCCTCGACGCAGGCGCGGCAGGTGGTACAGGACCACAGGGTCTCGGCGTCCACCAGGGCCTTGCCGTCACGGGCCACGATCGGCCCTTGGGGCGTGCCCTGGTGCTCGCCCACCGGCTTGCCCGGATAGGGGCTGCCGGCGTAGGCGGCATCGCTACCGCCGGCCATGCCGACCACCATGTCCTGGATCAGCTTCTTGGGATTGAGCGGCTGGCCGGCGGCGAAGGCCGGGCACATGGCTTCACAGCGGCCGCACTGCACGCAGGCATCGAAGCCAAGCAGCTGGTTCCAGGTGAAGTCGCTGGGCTTCTCGACGCCTAGAGTGGCGCTCTCGTCGTCCAGGTTCAGGGCCTTGAGGCCAGTCGAGCGGTTACCCTCCCCCCCTTTCGTGGAAAAGCGCTCGGCGCGACGGTGGAAGGCCAGGTGCAGGGCGCCGGCGAAGGCATGCTTCATCGGCCCGCCCCAGGCCATGCCGAAAACCATCTCGCCAAGGCCCCAGACCAGCACGGCACAGAGCGCCAGCGCCAGGATCCAGCTGCCGAAGTCTTCGGGCAGCAGGCCCACGGCGGGCAAGGTGATGGCGAACACGCTCAGCGAGAAGGCCATCAGACTCTTGGGCAGCCGCATCCACGGGCCCTTGGAAAGCCGCGACGGCGGATGGCGGCGCCGGCGGGCCACGAAGCAGCTGCCGACGAACATGGTGGCACTGGCGGCCAGCAGTACCCAACCGAGTACGCCGGCGGCCAGGCCAAGGCCGTGCACCAGGATCATCAGCACGGCCGCGGCGACGAAGCCACCGGCGGTGGCCACGTGGGTATTGGACATCACCTTGTCGCGCCCGACCACGTGGTGCAGGTCGACCAGGTAGCGACGCGGCATGGCCGCCAGTCCCTTTATCACCGGCACCGGCGAGGGGCGGCCCTGGCGCCACAGGCGCACGCGCCGGACGGCACCGATCGCCGCCAGCCCCAGCGCGGCGAAGATCAGGATCGGAAGTAAGGTATCGAGCATCTCGCTCACCTCATCGGCGAGCTGGAAGCTGAAAGCCGGAAGCTGGAAGAAAGGGCGAAAAGCGCGGGTTTTCCTTCCAGCTTCAAGCTTCAGGCTTCCAGCTAGGGGTTAAAAGTCCTTGCAGAGGCGCAGGGCGTCGTAGATCGCCGCATGAGTGTTGCGCGGTGCCGTGCAGTCACCCAGGCGGAACAGCAGGAACCCGTCACCGTCTTCGCTCAGACAGGGCTGCGGCTTGATGTCATACAGCGCCTCCAGGTCGATCTGGCCCTTGTTGCGGGACTGATGCTTCAACTCGAAGTAGAGCCCCTCGTCCGGGCGCACGCCGTTCTCGACCACCACCTGGTCGACCACACGCTCCTCTTGAGTGCCGGTGTACTCGTTCTCGAGCACCGCTACCAGCGAGTCGCCCTCGCGATAGACCTTGTGCAGCATCAGGTCGGAGGTCATGATCACCTCCTTCTGGTAGAGGCTGCGGTAATAGGTCGGGAAGGTGGTGCCGCCCACCGCCGCACCGGGCTTGATGTCGTCGGTCACAATCTCGACCTTGGCGCCTTTGTCGGCCAGGTAATCGGCCGCGGACATGCCGGCAAACTCGCACAAGGCATCGTAGATCAGCACGTTCTTGCCCGGCTCGACACGGCCGTTGAGCACGTCCCAGGTGCTGACCACCAGGCTCTCTTCGGGATTCTCGGAGTAGCCCCACTCGGGGTACTGGTCCAGATAGGGCCGACCGCCGGTCGCCACCACCACGATATCCGCACGCAGGTCCTTGATGGTGGCCTCGTCGGCACGAGTCCCCAAGCGCAGATCGACGTTTAGGCGCGCCAGCTCCAGCTGGTACCAGCGGGTGATGCCGGCGATCTGATCGCGCTGAGGCGCCTTGGCGGCGGTGGTGATCTGTCCGCCGAGCGCCTCGGCGGCTTCGAACAGGGTGACGTCATGGCCGCGCTCGGCGGCCACTCGCGCTGCCTCCATGCCAGCGGGGCCACCGCCGACCACCACGACCTTGCGCTTCTTGCCTTCGGTGGGCTCGATGATATGCGGCAGGCCCATGTACTCGCGGGACGTGGCGGCGTTCTGAATGCACAGTACGTCCAGGCCCTGATACTGGCGGTCGATGCAATAGTTGGCACCCACGCACTGCTTGATCTGATCGACCTGGCCCATCTTGATCTTGGCGATCAGGTGGGGGTCGGCGATATGCGCCCGGGTCATGCCTACCAGGTCCACATAGCCACCCTCGAGGATCCGCTCAGCCTGGTTGGGGTCCTTGATGTTCTGGGCGTGGATCACCGGTGCGGAGACCACTTCCTTGATGCCCGCCGCCAGGTGCAGGAACGGCTCGGGCGGGAACGACATGTTGGGGATGACGTTGGCCAGGGTATCGTGGGTGTCGCAGCCAGAGCCAACCACGCCGAAGAAGTCTACCTGCCCGGTGGCATCGTAGTAGGCGGCGATCTGCTTCATGTCGTCATGTGACAGACCGTCCGGATGGAACTCATCGCCACAGATGCGCATCCCGACCACGAAGTCATCGCCGACCTCGGCACGCACCGCCTTGAGCACTTCCATGCCGAAGCGCATGCGATTCTCGAAGCTACCACCCCACTGATCGGTGCGCTTGTTGACCCGCGGGCTCCAGAACTGGTCGATCAGGTGCTGGTGGACGGCGGACAGTTCGACGCCGTCCAGGCCACCCTCCTTCGCCCGACGCGCCGCCTGGGCGAAGTCACCGATGATGCGCCAGATATCCTCCTCCTCGATGGCCTTGCACGTGGAGCGATGAACCGGTTCCCGGATGCCGGACGGCGACAGCAGGGTCGACCAGTTGTAACCGTCCCAGCGCGAGCGGCGACCCATGTGGGTAATCTGGATCATGATCTTGCCGCCATGCTTGTGCACGGCATCCGCCAGGTTCTGGAAGTGCGGGATGATGCGGTCGGTGGACAAGTTGACCGAGCTCCACCAGGCCTGGGGGCTATCGATGGACACCACCGAGGAGCCGCCGCAGATGCACAGGCCGCAGCCGCCCTTGGCCTTCTCTTCGTAGTACTTGACGTAGCGATCGGTGGTCATGCCGCCGTCGGTCGCATGGACTTCGGCGTGTGCGGTGCTGACCACGCGGTTACGGATGGTGAGATTGCCGATCTGGATCGGCTGGAAGATCGCGTCGAATGCCATGATGAAGCCTCCTCAGCCCTGAGCGGTGTTCGAGAATGCGGCGGGACGGGTAACGAAGATGCCAACGTCGCAGCCTTCCTCGGCGCCGCTCTGGGTCTGCTCGGCGACGGTGCGCAGATCGCTGCCACGGGCGGCGAGGATCTGGTCCATGGCACCGGCGAACCAGCCGGTGAACATGTATTCGATCTTGCGACCTACCTTGCCCATCTGATAGACGAAGGCACTGTGCTCCAGACGCACGCGGCAGGTACCCGCGTCGAGATCGATCTCTTCGGTGATGAACAGCCCCCAGCCGCGCTGGGAGAGGCGCTTCATGTAGTGCTCGAAGACTTCCACACCCTCGAGGCCGTGGCACTCGGCCTCCTTTTCGCACCAGTGCCAGGCGCTCTTGTAGCCGGCCTGATAGAGAATCTCGGCGTACTTGTCGGCGCCCAGGGCCTCTTCCACGGCGATATGGTTATTGATGAAGAAGTGCCGCGGCACGTAGAGCATGGGCAGCGCATCAGTGGTCCAGACGCCGGTCTCGGCATCCACTTCGATGGGCAGTGCGGGAGCCATCTTGGTCACGATCGTATTCCTCGAATTATCGTTATAAAAAGATAAGAAGTAAGAGGTAAGGGATAAGAATCAAGAAACGAGAGGTGAGCAGTCAGAGAAGGGTTAGAGAAAAGCATCTTCTTACTTCCCTCTTCCCTCTTCCCTCTTCCCTCTTCCCTCTTCGTTCTTGGCCCTAGCTGCCCCAGACGTCCTTCAGGACATTGACCCAGTTCTCCCCCATGATCTTGCGCACCTGGCGCTCGCTCATGCCGCGCTTCAGCAATGCCTCGGTGAGGTTGCCGAATTCGCCGATGGTGCGGATGCCCTCGGGATTGATGATCTTGCCGAAGCTGGTCAGGCGGCGGGCATAGCCCTTGTCGTGGGTCAGCCACTCGAAGAACTGCTTGTCGTGCCCCTGGGTGAAGTCGGTGCCGACGCCGATGGCATCCTCGCCGACGATGTTCATCACGTATTCGATGGCCTCGACGTAATCGTCGACGGTGGCGTCGACGCCGGCGCGCAGGAAGGGGGTGAACATGGTCACGCCGACGAAGCCGCCGTTGTCGGCGATGAACCTGAGCTCCTCGTCGGACTTGTTGCGCGGGTGTTCCTTGAGACCGGACGGCAGGCAGTGGGAGTAGCACACCGGTTTCTCGGAGGCCTCGATGACCTCGCGGGAGGTGGTCTCGCCGACGTGGGAGAGATCGCACATGATTCCCACACGGTTCATCTCGGCGACGATCTCGTGACCGAAGCCGGACAGCCCGCCATCACGCTCATAGCAGCCGGTGCCGACCAGGTTCTGGGTGTTGTAGCACATCTGCACGATGCCCACGCCTAGCTGCTTGAAGATCTCGACGTAGCCGATCTGGTCCTCGAAGGCGTGGGCGTTCTGGAACCCGTAGATGATCCCTGTCTTGCCCTCTTCCTTGGCCCGAGTGATGTCGGCGGTGGTACGGACCGGGCGCACCAGATCGCTGGACTCGGCCATCAGGGCATTGGTCTTGACGATGTTGTCGACGGTGGCCTGGAAACCTTCCCAGACGGACACGGTGCAGTTGGCAGCCGTCAGGCCGCCCTTGCGCATGTCCTCGAACAGCTCGCGATTCCACTTGGCGATAATCAGGCCATCAATGACGATGGCATCCTGGTGCAGCTCGGCAGGGGTCATGGCGGGGGCTCCGTGGTGGTGCATGATCACGCCGGCAGCATATCCCCCACCCCGCGGGGCCCGGCGCCTGGAAGCGACCGGGAAAATTCCAAAAACGTCACGATCGTCGCGATCGCGACACGACGGGAAAGCGGTGTCGCGCCAGGGCCCCCTCGGGGGCCATCGAGCGCGTTAGAGTCGTTCGAGGTAAGCGGTGCCGAGATTGCGCATCTGGCCACGGATCCAGGCGCTGCGACTCAGCACGTGGGCACTGGGGCGGGAGGCACTCCAGCCCCGGGGATTAGGCAGGATAGCGGCCAACCGACTGGCCTGGGCGGCACTGAGGCGGGACGCGGAGACACCAAAGTAATGCTGGGCCGCGGCCTCCAGGCCGAAGACCCCGTCGTCCCATTCGGCGATATTGAGATAGACCTCGAGGATCCGCTCCTTGGGCCAGAGCGTCTCGAGCAGCAGGGTGAACCAGGCTTCCAGCCCCTTGCGTACCCAACTGCGACCGGTCCACAGGAACAGGTTCTTGGCGGTCTGTTGACTGAGCGTACTGGCACCGCGCAGGTCACCGCCGTTGAGACTGGCCTCGACGGCGCGGCGAAGCTCGACCAGGTCGAAACCGTGATGATCGGGGAAGCGCTGGTCCTCGGCGGCGATCACCGCCAGTTTGGCTGTATCGGCAAGCTCGGCCCAGGGGCGCCAATCCTGGCGGATATCCAGGGATTCACCGGCGCTCCAGGCTTCCACCTTGCGCTCGAGCATCACCATGGAACCGCCCACCGGCACCACCCGGAACATCAGCACCGCCAGCACGCTGAGCCCGATCCAGCCGAGCAGCGCGAGCCCCAAGGCCCGCACCAGCCATCCTAGTCCTTTGCGCATCGCCTCCCGCCCGGAGCTCCGTGACCGCCAGACGGGCGAGACGGGAGCTCACGGCACCCATCGTCACCGAGGGCCGGGAAGGAGCTCCTAGTTCCTCAACCTGACACTGGCATAGGTCGGCTCGCCCCTGGCTTGATCCAGGGCGCTCATGGCCGCGGATACCGGTGCCTCGGGAACCGACTCGAACGAGGCGGACTGTAGCATGACGGCTGCCTCGCGGCCCAGCTCCACCGGCACCAGCTCGACAGCGCTGGATCCCAGCCGTTCGTCGCGTGGCGGGATACCGAAGTACTCCCGATAGCACTTGGAGAAATGCGGCGTGGAGACGAAGCCGCAGGCCGACGCTACCTCGATGATCGACATCGGGGTCTGCTTGAGCAACTGCCGGGCCCGCGTCAAGCGCAGCTTGAGATAGTAGCGTGACGGCGAGCAGTGCAGATTCTTCTGGAACAGCCGTTCCAGCTGGCGGCGCGAGACGTTGACGTATTCGGCCAGCTCGTCGAGGCTGATCGGCTCCTCCAGGTTGGCCTCCATCAGCGCCACGATCTCCAGCAGCCGCGGCTGGGTCGTGCCGAGCACATGCTTGAGGGGCACTCGCTGCTGATCCTGCTCGTTGCGTACCCTGTCGTAGATGAACATCTCGGAGATGCCGGCGGCCAGCTCGCGACCGTGGTCACGTGCAATCAGGGTCAGCATCATGTCCAGCGGCGCCGTGCCCCCGGAGGAGGTCGCCCGATCGCGGTCGATGGAGAACAGCCGGGTGGTAAGCGCCACCTTGGGAAAGGCTTCCTGCATGGCGGCCAGGCACTCCCAGTGCACGCTGGCCTCGAAGCCGTCGAGCAGCCCCGCCCGAGCCAGCGCCCAGGTGCCGGTGCACACCGCCCCCAGGCGTCGCGACTGTCGCGCCTGGGACTGCAGCCAGATGACATGCTCACGCTGCACGCTGCGCTGAGGTCCCACGCCGCCGCACACGATCACCGTGTCCAGCGCCAGCGGCACCGTGGTCGAGGCGTCGGGCGTCACCTGAAGGCCATCGCTGGCCTTCACCGGCCCGCCGTCGAGGCTCAGGGTATACCAGCGATAGAGCTCACGGCCCGCCAGCTGGTTGGCCATGCGTAGCGGCTCGATGGCCGAGGCCAGCGAGATCAGGGTGAAATTATCCAACAGCAGGAAGCCGAGGGTCTGGGGAACGGCGGCATTACGCGAGGCCTGAGGAGCGCTTGTCATCTTGGTCTCCAGCACGGTGTATATTGTCGTGTTCTTGTTATCGGAAGGGGCTTTGTTCGATTTTTTGGAAAGAGTTGCCTGTCGTTAACAGGCATGCTCATTGCGAAATTTACCCGCCGTGTCGTTTTTCAGCATGTCAAATTTGCCTATCGGGGAATGGATTCCCGGTGTATAGCGACAATGAGTCGTTAACAAGCATGTCGATGACGCAAAAGAAACACGATGCATGCAACGAAAAGCGCCGCCTTGAAAGGCGGCGCGGAGGGGAGAGAAACGGCTCAGCGTCGGGCATGCAGATGCTCGGCGTGGTAGCGTAGATGGTCGTCGATGAAGCTGGCGATGAAGAAATAGCTGTGATCGTAGCCGGGCTGCCGGCGCAGGGTCAGCGGATGATCGTGCTCGGCGCACACCGCCTCCAGGCGCTCGGGACACAGCTGCTCCTCGAGGAAGTCGTCGGCCTCGCCTTGGTCGACGAACAGTGGCTGACGGGAAGCTCCCCGGGCTACCAACTCACAGGCGTCGTACTGGGTCCAGTGGCTGACGTCCTCGCCCAGATAGTTGCCGAAGGCCTTGCGCCCCCAGGGACACTGGGTCGGATTGACGACCGGCGCAAAGGCCGACACCGAGCGATAGTGCCCGGGACGACGCAGGGCCAGGATCAGCGCACCGTGACCGCCCATGGAGTGGCCGCTGATCGCCTCCCGGCCGTTGACCGGGAAGTGCTGGCGCACCACCGAGGGCAGCTCCTCGGCCACGTAGTCATACATCCGGTAGTTGGCCTTCCAGGGTGACTGGGTGGCGTTGACGTAGAACCCTGCCCCGGTGCCGAAATCGTAGCTGTCGTCCTCGCCGGGCAGGTTCAGCCCCCGGGGGCTGGTGTCCGGGCAGACGATGGCGATGCCCAGCTCCGCGGCCAGACGCTGAGCGCCGGCCTTCTGCATGAAGTTCTCGTCGGTGCAGGTCAGCCCCGACAGCCACCACAGCAGCGGCACCCGCTCGGTCTCCGCCTGGGGCGGCAGGTAGATGGCGAAGGTCATCTCGCAGTCGAGCGCCCGCGAACGGTGCCGATAGCGCTTGTGCCAGCCGCCGAAGCTGCGGTTGGCCGAGACCAGCTCGAGGTGTTCGGTCATGGTCATGGGCGATTCCTCGTCAGATTCGCCCGGTGTCGCGGGCGCATCGATCGATGCGGCTCCCGCGACACCGGGCTCGGGTCGGTCAAGAGAAGACGCGCGGCGTCGGGCGCGTATCGAGCCCTGCGCGCGGCATCGGGCGCGATTAAAAGTGCAGCACGGTGCGGATGCTCTCGCCCTTGTGCAGCAGCTCGAAGGCCTCGTTGATCTTCTCGAACGGCATGTCGTGGGTGATGAAGTCGTCGATGTTGATCTCGCCCTTCATGTAACGATCCACGTAGCCCGGCAGTTCGGTGCGGCCCTTGACGCCACCGAAGGCAGAGCCTTTCCAGACCCGGCCGGTGACCAGCTGGAACGGACGGGTAGAGATCTCCTCGCCGGCACCGGCCACGCCGATGATCACCGACTCGCCCCAGCCCTTGTGGCAGCACTCCAGGGCCGAGCGCATGACGTTGACATTACCGATGCACTCGAAGGAGTAGTCGACGCCGCCATCGGTCAGCTCGACGATGACCTCTTGGATGGAGTTGCTGTAGTCCTTCGGGTTGACGAACTCGGTGGCGCCGAACTGCTTGGCCAGCTCGAACTTCTCCGGGTTCACGTCGATGGCGATGATGCGGCTGGCCTTGGCCATCGCCGCGCCCTGGATCACGGCCAGGCCGATGGCGCCGAGGCCAAACACTGCCACGGTGGCGCCCGGCTCGACCTTGGCGGTGTTCATGACCGCACCGATGCCGGTGGTCACGCCACAGCCGAGCAGGCAGATCTTGTCCAGCGGCGCATCCTTGGAGACCACGGCCAGGGACACCTCGGGTACCACGGTGTACTCGCTGAAGGTGGAGCAGCCCATGTAGTGGTGCAGCTTCTTGCCGTCCAGCGAGAAGCGGCTGGTGCCGTCGGGCATCACGCCCTTGCCCTGGGTGGCGCGGACCGCCTGGCACAGGTTGGTCTTGCCGGACAGGCAGAACTTGCACTTGCCGCACTCGGCGGTGTAGAGCGGAATGACGTGGTCGCCGGGACGCAGGCTGGTGACGCCCTCGCCCACTTCTTCGACAATACCGGCGCCCTCATGACCCAGCACGGAGGGGAAGAGCCCCTCCGGGTCGGACCCGGACAACGTATAGGCGTCGGTGTGGCAAACACTGGTAGCGGCCATGCGCACCAGCACTTCGCCCGCCTTCGGGCCTTCAACGTCGATCTCGGCCAGTTCCAGGGGCTTGCCCGCTTCCAGGGCGACGGCGGCGCGTGATTTCATGATCCGATCCTCTCGGTGGGTGATGGTCTCTCCCCAGTCTAGGCAAGGCCCCACACTCGGATAAACTGCATCAAACGCATCACATTATTGTTGATGTGCAACAATCCAGCAGAGAGAGATGGCAATGCAACGCTGGGACCGTGTCGAGGCCTTCATCGAGGTCGTACGTTTGGGCGCCTTCAATGCCGCCGCCGAGCAGCTGAAGGTCTCGAGCTCCCATGTCAGCCGGCTGGTCAGCCAACTGGAAAACCAGCTGGGCACCACCCTGCTCTACCGCACGACCCGTCGGATACGACTCACCGAGGCCGGACGCCTCTACTATCAGCACTGCCAGCACCTGTTCGAGGGCTTCCGCGAGGCCGAGACCGCGGTCAAGGAACTGCAGGATACGCCCACCGGCCGGCTAGGGCTGACCTGTGCCACCACCTTCGGCGAGCGCTTCATCGCCCCGCTGGTGCATGACTTCATGTGCGCCCATCCACGCCTCGAGGTGCACATGCACTTCACCAATCGTCAGGTGGACATCATCGACGAGGGCTTCGACGTCGCCATTCGCATGGGCGCGCTGAAGGACTCCACGCTGATCGCCCGTCGGCTGTGCGAACGCCGCGAGTACGTGGTCGGCTCGCCGAGCTACTTTACCCGCATCGCCCAGCCCCACAGCCTGTCGGAACTGTCACGCCATCGCTGCCTGATCGGCTCGAAGGACCACTGGCGCTTCGACGTCGACGGCGTGCGCCGCGAGGTCCGCGTTGACGGTCCCTGGCGAGGCAATTCCGGCCCGGCCCTGCTCGACGCCACCCTCAAGGGCCTGGGGCTGGCCCAGCTACCCGACTACTATGTCGAGGAATACCTGGCCCGGGGCAAGCTGATCAGCGTGCTCGACGCCTACCGCCATGGCGACACCGCGGTGTGGGCCGTCTACCCTCGACACCGCCACCGTTCGGCCAAGGTCCAGCGCTTCCTCGACTACCTGGTCGCGCACATCGGCGAAACCCTACCGCCGCGGCGCGCCATCGAACGCTGACGGCCACGGCGCCCATCGAGGGCGCCATGCCGAAGCCCTTACTTGAAGTTCTTGCGCACGATCTTGTCGATCTCGCCGACGATGCCGCTGCGGAAGCTCAGCACGCAAATCACGAAGATCGCCCCCAGGATCACGCTGACCCAGTTGCCCAGCGGCGACTGGGCGAGCTGGGTCTGCAGGCTGACTACCAGCCCCGCCCCCACCAGCGGACCGAACAGGGTGCCCACCCCGCCGAGCAGGGTCATCAGGATGACCTCGCCGGACATGTGCCAGTGGGCATCGGTGAGCGAGGCCAGCTGGAAGACCACCGTCTTGGTGGCGCCCGCCAGGCCGGCCAGGCCCGCCGAGATCACGAAGGCAAGCAGCTTGTAGGCATCGACGTTGTAGCCCAGCGACACGGCCCGCGGCTCATTCTCGCGAATCGCCTTGAGCACCTGACCGAAGGGCGAGTGCACGGTGCGCTGGATGATGGCGAAGCCGATCACGAAGACCGCGAACACGAAGTAGTACATGGCCAGGTTGCTGGACAGGTCGACCAAGCCGAACAGCCGTCCGCGGGGCACGCCGTGCAGGCCGTCCTCGCCGCCGGTGAAGGGCGCCTGGATATAGAAGAAGAACACCATCTGCGCCAGCGCCAGGGTGACCATGGCGAAGTAGATGCCCTGGCGGCGAATCGCCAGGGCGCCGAAGGCCAGACCGAGCAGCAGGCTGGCCAGGGTTCCGGCGAGGATCCCGGTCTCCGGCGTCAGGCCCGGGTGACTCGACAGCAAGTAACCGGTGACATAGCCCCCAGTGGCCAGGAAAGCCGCATGGCCGAAGGACAATAGCCCCGCATAGCCCAGCAGCAGGTTAAAGGCGCAGGCGAACAGCGCGAAGCACAGCACCTTCATCAGGAACACCGGATAGGCCACGAAGGGGGCCGCCAGGCCGGCGGCCAGCAGGGCCAGGTAGAGGGCCCCACGACGCTGCCGGGCGCGCCGACGCCGCTTCATCGAGGGGGTGAGGATCTGGGTGGTGGCCGTCATGTCATGCCTCCTTACCGAAGAGTCCCGCGGGACGCAGCATCAGCACCAGGATCATCACCAGGAAGATCACGGTGTTGGCGGCCTCGGGGTAGTACACCTTGGTCAGTCCCTCGACCAGGCCCATGCCCAGGCCGGTGAGGATGGCGCCGAGGATCGAGCCCATGCCGCCGATCACCACCACGGCGAAGACCACGATCAACAGGCTCGAACCCATGGTCGGCGACACCGGATAGAGAGGCGCGGCCAGCACCCCGGCGAAGGCCGCCAGCGCCACCCCGAAGCCGTAGGTCAGGGTGACCAGCTGCGGCACGTTGACGCCGAACGCCTGCATCAGCGCCGGATTCTCGGTGCCGGCCCTCAGGTAGGCCCCGAGGCGGGTACGCTCGATGATGAACCAGGTGGCGAGGCACACCACCAGCGCCGCGACCAGCACCCAGCCGCGATAGGTGGGCAGGAACATGAAGCCCAGGTTCAGGCCGCCCTGCAGTGCCTCGGGGACCGGATAGCTGGCGCCGGACACCCCGAACAGGTTGATCAGGGTGCCCTCGAAGATCAGCGCCAGGCCATAGGTCAGCAGCAGGCCATAGAGGTGGTCGAGATGGGCGATGCGGCGCAGGATGGTGCGCTCGATCACCATGCCGAGTCCGCCAACCACCAGGGGCACCAGCAGCAGCGCCAGCCAGTAGTCGAGACCCAGGTACTGCAGCCCCAGCAGAGCCGCGAAGGCGCCCAGCATGTACTGGGCCCCGTGGGCGAAGTTGATGATCTTCAACAGGCCGAAGATCACCGCCAGCCCCAAGCTCAGAAGGGCATAGAAGGCGCCGTTGATCAGGCCCAGCATCAGCTGGCCCATGAATACCGCCAGCGGCACCCCGAATATCATGGTCATAAGAAGGGTCTCCTCGCCATCAGGGAAACACTGCGTAAATGCCTGCGCATGCAAATCGCTTCGCCATAGCCGCCATCCCTGGCGGCTACCCTGCGGGCCCGTCTAAAGACGGTTCAAATTCGCTCCTGGCGAATTTGTGCACGGCACTCGAAAGCTCGCCTAACCCCTTGTTATGTATCACTTCCTGTGTTCCGTGCGCCTTGCACTTCACTATGCTCGGCGATTTACTCAGCGCTTCCCCAAAAGGGCGGCGGCGCTCGCCGCCGCAGGCTCAGCTCACTGGTTAACCAGGTCACATTGGCTCTCGCTGAGCGGGCGGTAGGCCTGGTCGGCGGGAATGGTGCTCTTGATCTCGTAGAGATCCCACTCGCCGCTGGACTCGGCCGGCGACTTTACCTCGGCCAGGTACATGTCGTGGACCATGCGACCATCCTCACGGATGCGGCCGTTGCGGGCGAAGAAGTCCTCCACCGGGGTCTCGGCCATCTGGGCGCGCACCGCCTCGGGCTCGTCGGTCCCGGCCGCCTGCACGGCATTCAGGTAATGTAGGGTGCTGGAGTAGACCCCGGCCTGGACCATGGTCGGCATGCGCCCGACGCGTTCGAAGTAACGCTCTGCCCACTCGCGAGACTGCTCGTCCATGTCCCAGTACCAGCCGGTGGTCAACAGCAGACCCTGAGTGGATTCCAGCCCCATGGCATGGACGTCGTTGAGGAAGATCAGCAGGCCGGCAAGCTGCTGGCCGGCCTGGGTCAGGCCGAACTGGCTGGCGGTCTTGATCGCATTGACGGTGTCGGAACCGGCATTGGCCAGGCCGACGATATCCGCCCCGGAGCCCTGGGCCTGGAGGATGTAGGACGAGAAGTCGCTGGTCGGGAAAGGATGACGCACCCCGCCGACTACCTCGCCGCCGTTCTCCTCCACCACCTGGGTCACGTCGCCCTCCAGGGCATGGCCAAAGGCGTAGTCGGCGGTGAGCATGAACCAGCGATCGCCGCCCTGCTCGACCACCGCCTTGGCGGTGCCGTTGGCCAGTGGATAGGTGTCGTAGACCCAGTGGATATGGTTCGGGGTGCAGTGCTCGTTGGTGATGCTCGAGGCCGCGGACCCGGAGATGATGGCCAGGCCGTTGGCCTCCTCGAGGGCCTTGGTCACGGCGATGGAGACCGAGGAGGCCACCATGCCGGCCACCAGGTCGACGTTCTGCTGGTCGATCCAGCCGCGCACGGTGTTGGCACCCACGTCGGCGCTGTTGCGGTCGTCGGCGCTGAACACCTCGATGGGCACTCCGCTCACCTCGCCACCGAAATCCTCGATGGCCATGTTCAGTGCCTCGAGGCCACCGGGGCCGGCCAGGTCGCGATAGGTGCCGGACATGTCGGCCAGGTAGCCGATGCGTACGGCCTCGTCGCTCATCTGGGCCTGGGCACTGCCGGCGACGAACAGGGTGGCGGCGATGGCACCAGCGAGACTGCGCTTGTGAAAGGTCATCGTGCTCTCCATGCCCCCGAGGGGGAGTTGTTGTTGTCGAGAGGTGGTGAGTGGCCGGGGCGACGGCGGTGCCGTCAGACCCCCAGCAGGGAATTCAGGTGATCGCGCCGGGACGGCAGCGCGGCGGCCGAGATCTCCTCGACAATGCGACCGTGCTCCATGACGAAATGACGGTCGGCAAGCGGTGCGGCGAAGCGGAAGTTCTGTTCCACCAGCACGATGGTCATGCCGCGCGCCTTGAGCTTGACCAGCACCTCGCCCAACGCCTGGTTGATGACCGGCGCCAGGCCCTCGGTGATCTCGTCGAGTAGCAGCAAGCGGGCCCCGGTGCGCAGGATCCGCGCCATGGCCAGCATCTGTTGCTCGCCGCCGGAGAGCCGGGTGCCCGGGCTGCGGCGACGCTCCTGGAGGTTGGGGAACATGGTGTAGATCTCGTCGAGATCCATCCCGCCGGACCGCACCGTGGGCGGCAGCAGCAGGTTCTCCTCGACGTCGAGGCTCGAGAAGATGCCGCGCTCCTCCGGGCAGTAGCCCACGCCCAGCCGCGGGATGCGGTGCGGGCGCATGGCCAGCGTCTCGTTGCCGTTGATGACGATCGAGCCGGTACGATGGCCGACCATGTTCATGATCGCCTTGAGAGTGGTGCTGCGCCCGGCGCCGTTGCGCCCCAGCAGGGTCACCAGCTCGCCGCGGCGGACGTCGAAGTCGACGCCGTGGAGGATGTGCGACTCGCCGTAGAAGGCGTGCAGGTCGCGGACGCGCAGCATCTCTGCGCCGTCGAGATCGTGGTAGGCCGAAGCGGCCGTCGCGGTTTGAGTCATGCGCCGACCTCCTCTTCCGCCTCGCGGCCCATGTAGGCCTCCTTGACCCGCGGGTCGGCGGAGACCGTGGCGTAGTCGCCCTCGGCGAGCACCGCGCCGCGCGCCAGCACGGTGATGCGGTCGCACAGCCGGCTGACCACGCTGAGATTGTGCTCCACCATCAGCACGGTGCGCCCGGCCGAGACCCGCCGGATCAGCTCGACGATGCGATCGACGTCCTCGGCCCCCATGCCCTGGGTCGGCTCGTCGAGCAGCATCACCGAGGGCTCCAGGGCCAGGGTGGTGGCCACCTCCAAGGCGCGCTTGCGCCCGTAGGGCATCTCTACGGTGAGCACGTCGGCATAGTCCTGGAGACCGACTTGTTCGAGCAGGGCCAGAGCCCGCGCGTCGAGGGGAGCCAGGGAGCGTTCGGACTTCCAGAAGTGGAAGGAGGTGCCGAGCTTACGCTGCAGGGCCACCCGTACGTTCTCCAGCGCCGTCATGTGGGCGAACACCGCCGAGATCTGGAAGGAACGCACCAGGCCGAGCCGGGCGATCTCGTTGGCCTTCATCCCGGTGATCGGCTTGCCGCGGTAGAGGATCTCACCGTGGGTGGGCGGCAGGAACTTGGTGAGCAGGTTGAAGACCGTCGTCTTGCCGGCGCCGTTGGGGCCGATCAAGGCATGGATATGGCCTTCCCGAATCTGCAGGTCGACGCCGTCCACGGCGGTGAAGCCGCGGAACTGCTTGGTCAACCCGCGAGTCTCGAGCACGAACTCCTGGGTCATCTGAGGTCCTCTCGAGGCCGCTGGGGCGGCCCGTCGTTACGTTGCTGTTGTCATTGTTGTAAACCGAGACCATGACAAGGTCACCGGCATCGAGGCCCAAGCCCCGCGGACTCTTTAACCTTTACGTCAACGTAAGCTAGAGGACGAAACGAAGGCCGGCAACCATCGAAACGTTAAACTCGACCAATGGCGTAGATGCCGCTATTTCAATAGGTTGCAAACAAAAAAGGCGCGCCGCCGAAGCAACGCGCCAGGCAGGGCGGCATGCGCCGCCCCGAGAGAGATCGTTCAGCACTCGATGGCGTTGACCGCCAGACCGCCCTTCGAGGTCTCCTTGTACTTCTCCTGCATGTCGGCGCCGGTATCACGCATGGTGCGAATGGCCTTGTCCAGGGAGATGAAGTGCTCGCCATCGCCGCGCAGAGCCATCTGGGTGGCGTTGATCGCCTTCACCGAGGCGATGGCGTTGCGTTCGATGCAGGGTACCTGCACCAGACCGCCCACCGGGTCGCAGGTGAGTCCCAGGTTGTGCTCCAGGCCGATCTCGGCGGCGTTCTCGACCTGGGCCGGGGAGCCGCCCAGCACCTCGGTGAGGCCGGCGGCGGCCATGGCACAGGCCGATCCCACCTCGCCCTGGCAGCCTACCTCGGCGCCGGAGATGGACGCGTTCTTCTTGCACAGGATGCCCACCGCGGCGGCGGTGAGCAGGAAGTCCACCACGCAGCGCTCGTCGGCATCCGGTTGGAACTTCATGTAGTAGTGCAGCACCGCCGGGATAATGCCCGCCGCGCCGTTGGTGGGCGCGGTGACCATACGCCCGCCAGCGGCGTTCTCCTCGTTGACCGCCAGGGCGAAGACGTTGACCCAGTCCATGGCCGAGAAGGTCGTGGAGATCAGGTTGGTATCGCTTTCCAACGCCTCCAGGCGACGGTGCAAGGCCCTGGCGCGGCGCTTGACGTTGAGCCCGCCCGGCAGCACGCCCTCAGCCTCGAACCCCTGGTTCACGCTGTCCTGCATGGCCTCCCAGATGCGCCAAAGACCGGCCCGGATCTCGGCCTCATCGCGCCACGCCTTCTCGTTCTCCATCATCAGCTCGCTGATACGCAGACCGTGCAGCCGACACAGCGCCAGCAGCTCGGCGGCGCTGTTGAAGTCGTAGGGCAAGGCGGTAGTGTCGCTATCGAGTTCGCCGCTGGCCGCCTGGGCCTCGTCAACCACGAAGCCCCCGCCCACCGAGTAGTAGACGTTGCGATAGAGCTCCTCGGCGTGACCATGGGCCACCAGGGTCATGGCGTTGGGATGGTAGGGCAGGCTCTCGTCATGCCACTGCAGGTCCCGGGTCCACAGGAAGGGTATCGCCAGGCGACCGTCGAGCAGCAGGGTCTGGGATTCCAGCAGCTCCTCGATGCAGGGCGAGACGATGGCCGGGTCGATGAGCTCCGGACGCTCGCCCATCAGCCCCATGATGGTGGCGCGGTCGGTGCCGTGCCCCTTGCCAGTGGAGGACAGCGAGCCGTGCAGGTGTACTTCGACCCGGGCCACGCGCTCCAGCAGGTCCCGGGCGCGCAGGGCCTGAACGAAGTCCCAGGCCGCCCGCATCGGGCCGACGGTGTGGGAGCTGGAAGGGCCGATACCAACCTTGAACAGGTCGAAGACGCTGATTGCCATGGGGAGAACCTCGTGTCGGGCCCGGATCACGCCGGAGACGCCTTATTGTCAGTTACACTAAAGCCAACTGGCTTTCACTTTCGTTGGGCCTTAATGTTGTCGCCACCCAGCCGAGACGACAATCCACAATATCTTGCCCACAGTATAGAATTGCTAAACCATGAGCCGACTCCTCAACTCTCAGACCCATGCCTGGCTGAAGGTGTTCACCGTCAGTGCCCGCCACCTGTCGTTCACCCGGGCGGCGGAGGAGCTGCATGTCACCACCGGGGCGGTCAGCCAACAGATCAAGCAGCTCGAGGAACGGCTGGGCTTCAAGCTGTTTCGCCGCCTGCCGCGCCAGCTGGCCCTGACCGAGGAGGGGCGCCGTCTCGCCGCGGTGGTGGACGAGGCCTACCAGGCGGTAGGCCTCGAGGTGAAACGGCTGCGCAGCGGGGTAATGAGCGGCATCATCCGCCTGCGCGTGGTGCCCTCCTTCCTCAACAAGTGGCTGATGCCACGCCTGCCGCGACTGCAGGCCCGCTTCCCGGACATCGAGCTGCACATCACCGCCGAAGACAGCAGCACCTCGCTGCGCGAGGGCGAATTCGACCTGGCGCTTGACCTCAACGACGGCCACTATCCGGGCATGTCGATCACGCCGCTGATGGAGGAGACGATCTTCCCGGTCTGCGCGCCCGCACTGCTGCGCGGGCGCCCGCCGCTGCGCCGTCCCGAGGACCTGGCCTGGTACCCGCTGCTCCACGACGTGACCGCCTGGCGGGGCAGCCATGACTACGGCGAGTGGGAACACTACCTGCAGGCCATCGGAGCTCCGCGACTCAACGTGCGCCGCGGCTATACCTTCAATCGCAACCACCTGACCATGGAGGCCGCCCTGGCCGGCATGGGCGTGGCCATCGCCCGCCAGACGCTGATCACCAACGAGCTCGACACCGGCGCACTGGTGGTGCCCTTCGAGCAGCGCGTAGCGACCGGCATGCATTACGGCATCGTGCACGCCGCCGGCTCACTGGACGATCGTCGGGTCCAGGCGGTCCACGACTGGCTGCTCGAGGAAGCCCGGCGTCAGAGCCGCTCGCGACACCCCGTGGTGGCAGACAACAGCCACGTTGAAGACGTATAATTAGTCGGCTAATACACTACCGACGCCTACTCATGCCCGAACACTCCGCCGACCGAACCAGTTTCAAAGCCCTGTGCCTACGCGGCTTCGGCTACATGCTACTGATCGCCGCCCTGCTTCAAGCCGTGCTCTTCGAAGCGACTCACATGCCGAACCTGCGCTTCACCGAACTCGGCCTCACCGAACCCATGCAGACGCTGCTGCTGCTGGGCGCCATGATCCTGGTGCTGGTCACCCGCCGCGTGGACGGCAGCCTGCCGCACCTGACCCTGCTGCTGATCGGCCTGTTCGGCGCCTCGCTGATTCGCGAGCAGGACTCCTGGCTCGACCAGTTCGTCTTCGACGGCGCCTGGCAGGTGATGGTGACCCTGCTGGTGCTACCAATCCTGTTCGTGGTAATCCGCAACGGCCGCGCCTTCGCCGCCGAGCTCGAGCGCTTCGGGATGACCTTATCCGGCGGCCTGTTCGCCGCCGGCTTCTTCGGCACCTACGTGTTCTCGCGCCTCTACGGCCGCGGCGAGATGTGGCGCAACCTGCTCGCCGATCACTACCTGCGCGTGTTCAAAGACGCCGCCGAGGAAATCACCGAGCTGTTCGGCTACACCCTGATGTTCATCGCCATGGTCGAGCTGCTGATGCTGGTGCTGCGCTGGCGGCGTCAGCGCCTGGCCTGACGCTCCAGGACGCACCCAAACGACGACGCCCGCGGCCATGGCCGCGAGCGTCGTCGTTTCAGGGAGGGGCACTGCCTACAGGACGGCAGGAGGGCCAGCGCATGGCCGGCCCGCTCGGCGATCACTCGTCGAGGAAGGAGCGCAGCGGCTCGGAGCGAGACGGATGACGCAGCTTGCGCAGCGCCTTGGCCTCGATCTGACGGATCCGCTCGCGGGTCACGTCGAACTGCTTGCCGACCTCTTCGAGGGTGTGATCGGTGTTCATGTCGATGCCGAAGCGCATGCGCAGCACCTTCGCCTCGCGAGCGGTCAGGCCGCCGAGCACGTTGCGGGTGGCTTCGATCAGCCCCTCGCCGGTGGCCGAGTCGATGGGCAACACCATGGTGCCGTCCTCGATGAAGTCACCCAGGTGCGAATCGTCGTCGTCACCGATCGGCGTCTCCATGGAGATCGGCTCCTTGGCGATCTTGAGCACCTTGCGCACCTTGTCCTCGGGCATCTCGAGGCGCTCGCCCAGCTCCTCGGGGGTCGGCTCGCGCCCCATCTCCTGGAGCATCTGGCGGGACACCCGGTTGAGCTTGTTGATGGTCTCGATCATGTGCACCGGGATACGGATGGTGCGCGCCTGGTCGGCGATGGAGCGAGTGATCGCCTGGCGAATCCACCAGGTCGCATAGGTGGAGAACTTGTAGCCGCGACGATACTCGAACTTGTCCACCGCCTTCATCAGGCCGATGTTGCCCTCCTGGATCAGGTCCAGGAACTGCAGCCCGCGGTTGGTGTACTTCTTGGCGATCGAGATCACCAGGCGAAGGTTGGCCTCGACCATCTCCTTCTTGGCCCGGCGCGCCTTGGCCTCACCGATGGACAGGCGACGGTTGACCTCCTTGATCTCGGGCACCGGCAGCAGGATCATCTCTTCCTCGAAGGCGATCTTGCGCTGAGCCCGCTGGATGTCCCCCTTGAACACGGCCAGCTTGTCGGCGTACTTGGCGTTGTCCGACATGAAGTCGTCAAGCCAGTCCAGACGCGACTCGTTGCCGGGGAACGACTTGATGAAGGTCTTGCGCGGCACCTTCGCCTTCTTGACGCACAGCTGCATCACCGACTTTTCCTGGGCACGCACCTGTTCGACGCTGATGCGCACTTGGCCAACCAGGCGTTCGAAGTGCTTGGGCACCAGCTTGATCGGCGAGAACAGCTCGGCCAGACGAGCCAGCTCTGCCTGCGCCGACGCGGAGCCACGGCCCTCTGCCTCGATGGCACGCTGCGCCGCTGCATTCTGCTCGCGGATCTGCTCGAAGCGGGCGCGAGCTTCTTCCGGATCGGGACCGCCGCCGCTATCGTCCTCGTCTTCAGCGTCCTCGTCATCCTCGTCGGCATCGCCTTCGGCCACCTCAGGCTCTTCGGCTACTTCCGCCTCGGCGACGCCAGGGATACCCTCGTCGGGATCGATGAAGCCCGAGAACAGGTCGGACAGGCGCCCAGGGGCCTCTTCGTCCTGGGTGGCATCGTAGGCCTCGAGAATCGACTCAACGGCGCCCGGCAGGTAGGCCAGCGCGGACATGACCTCGCGCGTGCCCTCCTCGATACGCTTGGCGATCTCGATTTCGCCCTCGCGGGTCAGCAGCTCCACGGTACCCATTTCGCGCATGTACATGCGCACCGGGTCCGTGGTGCGGCCCACGTCGCTCTCCACCGCTGCCAGGGCGGCCACGGCCTCCTCGGCGGCCGACTCATCGGTGGAGTGATCGGCCATCATCAGGGTATCTTCATCGGGCGCTTCCTCGACGACATTGATACCCATGTCGTTGATCATGCCGATGATGTCTTCCACCTGATCGGGGTCGGCGATATCCTCGGGAAGATGGTCGTTGACCTCGGCATAGGTCAGGAAGCCCTGTTCCTTGCCGCGCGCGATCAACTCCTTCAGACGTGACTGCTGCTGCGCATTTCCAGCCATAGAAACCCTATCTCGACGAAGAAGAATGGAGCACCTGAAGCACTGAGGCGGAGAAAAAACTCGATAAGCCGAACAGTATAGCGGGTGTGACCGCTCGATTGCCAGTTCGGTGTATTTGCGCGGTCATTCAGGTGTGTTAGGTTGTCAGGTTGCGCCCCGTTCGGGTGACGCTGCTGTATATGGTGATGGTAGGAGGAAATTCAACCCCGCCGCCAATTCCCTGGCGCACGAGCCCTCAGCTCTTCAGCTCCATCAACAGTTCGTTCAGCCGCCGGCGTTCCTCCTGCGACAGCCGCTCCCCGGCCTGCGTCCTTGCCAGCAGGGCGTCATACTCTTCCTGCGGCGACCGCTGCTGGCGATGGCGCTGGAAATAGGCGACCCAGTTATCGAGCTCGGCGCCTCGCACCCCCTTGGGCACCAGCGGCGCTTGACGCGCCAATGCCGCCAACCGCTCTCCTTCCGGCGTGCCATGGAAGTGCGCCAACAACACCTGGGCGCTGCGATAGCCCCCAGCCTTGAGCAAGCGCACCACCTCACGACACAGCGGGGCCTCGGGATCGGCCTGGTCGCACCAATCATCGTCCTCGGGCAAACGCTCGACCAGCGACGGCTCATGAACCAGCAACTGCAACGCGCGCGCCATACGCCCCATCGACGACTGCCGCCGACCAGCTTCCGGCGACCGCTCCTCCGGCGGCGGCGGCGAGGATATATCGCTCCCCGGCGGCAATTCGGAGGACGGCGCCGTCTCGGTCTCGCCGCGGGACATCAATGTCTCGAAGCTTGACTGGTCGACGCCGGTGCGCCGCGAGAGTTCCGTCAGCAACAGCGACTTCATCACCCCCTCGGGCAGCCGGCCGATCGCTCCCAGCACCTGGCTGGCGAAGCGCTCGCGCTCCTCGAGGCGATCGAGGTCACGCCCTTGCGCGGCGTGCTCGAAGAGGTACTCCGACAGCGGACTGGCACATGTCACCCGGTCCTCGAAGCCCGCCGGGCCTTCACGACGTACCAGGGTATCCGGATCCTCGCCCTCGGGCAGGAACAGGAAACGCGCCTGGCGGCCGTCGATCATCTGCGGCAGCACCGTCTCCAGCGCCCGATTGGCCGCCTGGCGGCCTGCCCGGTCGCCGTCGAAGCAGAACACTACCTCGTCGACCATGCGGAACAACCGCCCCAGGTGATCCTCGGTGGTGGCCGTACCCAGGGTGGCCACCGCGTTTCGGATACCGAACTGAGCGAGCGCCACCACGTCCATATAGCCCTCGACGATCACCAGCCGCTCGAGGCGCGGATTGGCCTGGCGGGCCTCGTAAAGCCCGTAGAGCTCGCGTCCCTTGTGGAAGACCGGCGTCTCCGGGGAGTTCAGGTACTTGGGCTTGGCATCGCCCAGCACCCGACCGCCGAAAGCAATGGTTCGCCCACGGATATCGCGAATCGGGAAGATCACGCGATCGCGGAAGCGGTCATAGCTGCGACCGCTGTCCTCGCGGTGTACCAGCAGGCCGTACTCGATCTGCACCGCGTCAGCGATGCCGCGCTCGCCGAGGTGGCGCTTCAGCGACTCCCAGCCGCCGGGGGCATAACCGATGCCGAAGTCACGCACGACCTCCGACGACAGCCCGCGGCGCTCCAGGTACTCGCGAGCGCCTTGCCCTTCCGGCATGCGCAAGCGTTCTCGGAAGAAGCTCGCCGAGAGCTCAAGCAGGTTCACGCCTTCCTTGCGCTTGCGCTCACGTGCCTGGGCTCGCGGATCGTCGGCCCCCTCTCGGGGCACCTCGAGCCCCAAGCGAGCCGCCAGCTGCTCTACCGCTTCGGGGAAGCGCAGCTTGTCGTACTCCATCAAGAAGCGCAGCGCGTTGCCGTGGGCGCCGCAGCCGAAGCAGTGATAGAACTGCTTGTCGGCGCTAACGGTGAACGACGGCGACTTCTCCTGGTGGAAGGGGCAGAGCCCCGAATGGTTACGCCCGGCTTTCTTGAGCTTGACCCGCTCGCCGACCACCTCGACCACGTCGACGCGGGCCAGCAGGTCATCGATGAATCGTTGCGGGATCTGACCGGCCATCAGGCAATCCAGGCGAACTTGAGCAACACGGCGCCGAAAACGGGCGCAAAAACAAGCGGCCACCGATCGGCGGCCGCTTGGCGTCCCTCCCGAGTCGACCCGCTAGCGAGCCGGCCGACCCCAGTACGGATCAATAGAGCCGTTCGAAACGCTTGCGCTCGCGCTGAAGCTTCTTGGCGTGACGCTTGACGGCAGCAGCCGCCTTGCGCTTGCGCTCTGCGGTCGGCTTCTCGTACTGCTCGCGACGGCGAACCTCCGAGAGAACACCGGCTTTTTCACAGGAACGCTTGAAGCGACGCAGCGCGACGTCAAACGGCTCGTTATCGCGTACTTTGACAGAAGGCATTAAGCACTCACCTACCTTGGAAAACTTGAGTTCGGTTTGAACGCACGCCTTCCGGGGGCCGATCGCATCCCAGCTCGACGCCGGCGCAAAAACGCTCGCGGAGGTGACGACGGGAACACGATCATTGCCCTGGGCGCACGACCCAGTCTTGCAGCGCACAGCATTCTAGTCGTCGCGCGGTCACCATGCAAACCGTTTCGCTCCCAAGCCCCTGCCGCGAGCCGGCCAAAAGGCGTAGAATGCCGCCATTTCCGCAGCACCGAGCCATCACCATGCGCGTACTGGGCATCGAGACCTCCTGCGACGAGACCGGCGTCGCCCTCTATGACACCGAGCGCGGCCTCGCGGCCGACGCCCTCCACAGCCAGATCGCCATGCACGCCGAATACGGCGGCGTAGTGCCGGAGCTGGCCAGCCGCGACCATACCCGCCGCTTGCTGCCGCTGATCCAGCGGGTGCTCGACGACGCCGGCATGAGCCGCGACGAGCTCGATGCCATCGCCTACACCGCCGGCCCCGGCCTGGTCGGGGCGCTGATGGTTGGCGCCAGCACCGCCCACGGCCTGGCCAGGGCGCTCGACATTCCAGTGCTCGGCGTGCATCACATGGAGGGCCACCTTCTCGCCCCGATGCTCGAGGACGCCCCGCCGGACTTTCCCTTCGCGGCCCTGCTGGTCTCCGGCGGCCATACCCAACTGGTCGAGGTCGCAGGCCTCGGCCGCTATCGGCTGCTCGGCGAATCGGTGGACGATGCCGCTGGCGAAGCTTTCGACAAAGCCGCCAAGATGCTCGGCCTGGATTACCCAGGCGGCCCTGCCGTGGCTCGGCTCGCCGAGGACGGCGACCCGAGCCGCTGGCGTTTCCCGCGGCCGATGACCGACCGCCCCGGCCTCGATTTCAGCTTCTCCGGGCTCAAGACCCACACCCTGACCACGATTCGCCGGCTCGAGGCCGACGGCGAGCTCGACGAGGCCGCCCGCGCCGACGTGGCCCGCGCCTTCGAGGAAGCGGTGGTCGATACCCTGGTCATCAAGTGCCGCCGCGCCCTCGACCAGACCGGCCTCAAGCGCCTGGTGGTGGCCGGCGGCGTCAGCGCCAACGCCCGCCTGCGCGAGCGCCTTGGCCAGGCCGCCGCCAAGCGCGGCGCCGAGGTGTTCTATCCCCGCGGCCGCTTCTGCACCGACAACGGCGCGATGATCGCCTATGTGGGCGCTCAGCGCCTGCTCGCCGGAGAACGCGACGAGCTCGGCCAGATGCAGGCCGTGCCACGATGGCCGATGGAGACCCTTCGGGAGCCGTAAGCTGGAAGCTGGAAGCTGGAAGCTGGAAGCTGGAAGCTGGAAGCTGGAAGCTGGAAGGCAGCATGAACCCCGACATCATGGGATCAAGGTTTTTTGTTCCAGCTTACGTCCGCGTAGCGGACGATCTTCCGGCTCCGGGCGAAGCCCGGCTACAGCCCCGGCTCGTCGCCACGCCCCAGTCGCCGAATGTTCAACGCGTGGCGGCCCAGCACCAGCAGCGTGAAGCCAATCACTACCGGCACGTACTCCGGCGCCAGCCAGATCGCCGCCAGCGGGGCCATGGCCGCGCTGGCCAACGAGGCCACCGCCGCGGTGCGCACCCGCCAGGCCAGCAGGCTCCACAGGGCGGCACAGCACAGCGCCACCCCCGGGGTCAGCAGCAACATGACGCCGAAGGCGCTGGCCACCGCCTTGCCGCCACGGAAGCGATACCACACCGGATAGCTGTGACCCAACAGCACGCCGAGCCCCACCAGCCCCTGCCCCCAAGGCGGCAACCCCACCAGCATCGCCAGCCCCAGCACCGGCATGCCCTTGACGGCATCGACGAGCAGCGTGGCCAGGGCCAGCCGCTTGCCGTGCAGGCGCAGCACGTTGGAGAAGCCGGGATTGCCGGAGCCGGCCAGCCGGGGATCGCCACGCCCGGCCAGGCGGCACACCGTGATCGCCCCCAGCCAGGTGCCGCTGAGATAGCCCAGCGCCATCAGCGGCAGCACGAGTTCGAGTTGGGACAGCACGGCCTGGCCTCACAGGGATGAGGCACCGATTCTGCCAGCCCTTAAGAGCCGGGAACAGCGCAGGATACTGTCACCGGCCGTCTCGCTATCGTACAATCGCCGCCCAATCCGGCACTGCCGCCGCCCTTCCAACGGCTCGGAACCCTATCGATGGATCTCGTACTGATCGAAGCGCTGAAGGTCGACACCGTGATCGGCGTCTATGACTGGGAACGCACCATCACCCAGACCCTGGTACTCGACCTGACACTGGCCACCGATATCCGCCCTGCAGCGGCGAATGACGACATTGCCATGACCCTCGACTATGCGGCCATCAGCGATCGCGTCCTGGCCTTCGGCACCGAGCACAGCTTCGAGCTGGTCGAAACCTTTGCCGAACGCCTGGCCGACACGCTGCGCCGCGAGTTCGGTATCCCCTGGCTGCGCTTGACCCTGCGCAAACCCGGGGCAGTGCCCGCCGCGACCGCCGTGGGCGTCAGCATCGAACGTGGCGAACGGAGCGCAAGCTGATGGCTCGCGTCACCGTCAGCATCGGCAGCAACATCGAGCGCGAACACCACGTGCGAGCCTGCCTCGATGCGCTGGCAGACACCTTCGACGCCTTGCGCCTGTCGCGGGTCTACGAAAGCGAGCCGGTGGGCTTCGAGGACGGCCGCAACTTCTACAACCTGGTGGCGACGTTCGACAGCGACTGGTCGGTGGGCGAGCTGGCGGCCTGGTGCAAGCGGCTGGAATTCGCCAACGGCCGCCGTCCGGACAGCCCCAAGTTCAGCCCCCGGACCCTGGACGTCGACCTGCTGACCGTCGGCGACCTGTGCGGCGAGCACGACAGGATCGCCCTGCCCCGCGCCGAGATCCGCCACCATGCCTTCGTGCTGAAACCCCTGGCGGAATTACTGCCCGATGCCCGCCACCCACAGGACGACATCCGCTACACCGAGCTGTGGGCAGCGTTCGACGCCGACGACCAGGCCCTGTGGCCGGTGGAGTTCGTGTGGCGGGAGCATCACCTGCCGCTGGCCTGAGGTTCAGGCCGCCAGCACCTCGTCGATGGCCGCGCGACGGCGCCGAGCCAGTTCCTCGCCCAGCGCCCGGCCTTGATAGCCTTCCTCGACCAGCCCGCGGGGCAGGATCTGCCCCGCCAGTCGCCAGGCCAGCGCCAGGTCCTCGGCCAGCGCCGGCTCTTCCATGCTCACCAGGCTGATCAGCGGCGCCACCCGTTCAGCGTGGCGCCAGGCGTCAATGCCGTCGAGCCAGGCCATGACGTGCGCGCCGCCCAGTTCGCCTCGGCGTGCCTCCTCTACTAAGCGGCGGGTCAGCGCAGCCTGGGTGGCCAGCCTGCGCGGCACCTTGGGCAGCTTGAGGCGCTCTGACAACCCCCGGCGGGCGTCGGCGTCGAGATGCTCGACCAGGCGCGCCCAGCGCCAGCAAGCTTCTTCGTCGGCCGGGATATCCTCGGGCAACCGGGCCAATCGCCCCAGGGCTTCGTCCAGCGCCTGGGCGTCCGCGGACAGTTCCGGCAGCAGTACCGCCAGGGCTCCGCAGTCGTGCAGGGCCTGGAAGTAGACGTCCGGCCATGGCTCGCCCAGCGCCTTCTCCGTCTCGGTCCAGACGCGCTCGGCCACCAGGTGACCCAGCTCACCGCTGACGGCAAGCCGTCGCATCAGCTCTCGCGTCTCCGGGGCGATCACGAAGCCCAACCCGGCATAGCGGGCCAGGAAGCGTGCGGTGCGCAGCACCCGCAGCGGATCCTCGACGAACGCCGGCGAGACATGGCGCAGCACCCGAGCCTCCAGGTCAGCCTCTCCCCCGTAGGGGTCGACCAGCTCGCCCTCCGGCGATTCCGCCATGGCGTTGATGGTCAGGTCACGCCTCGCCAGGTCCTGCTCGAGGCTGACCTCGGGGCTGGCATGCACCTCGAAGCCGGTATAGCCGTGCCCCGACTTGCGCTCGGTGCGCGCGAGGGCGAACTCTTCCTGGGTCTCGGGATGCAGGAAGACCGGAAAATCGCGCCCCACAGCGCGAAACCCGCGCTTCGTCATGGCCTCGGGGGTGGCACCGACCACGACCCAGTCGACGTCGGTGACCGGCCAGCCGAGCCGAGCATCGCGCACGGCACCACCGACACGATAGACGGTCAGGCCGGTCAGCCGCGCGTCGCGGCAGGACGCCAAGTTCAGGCCTCCACCCGCTCGGGAAGGCGGTGCTGCCAGTCGGTGAAGCCGCCGTCGAGGCTGTAGACGTCTGTGAAGCCCTGTCCGGACAGCCAGGCGGCGGCCTGTTGGCTGGAGTGCCCGTGATAGCAGACCACCACCAGCGGCGTCTCGCGGGGCGCTTCGGCCAGCAGGGCCGACACGCTGTCGTTGTCCAGGTGGAGACAGCCGGGAATGTGGCCGGCGGCGAAGCTTGCCGGGTCGCGGATATCGACCAGGGTCAGGGGCGCGTCGCCGTCGAGCCACTCGGCCAGGGTGGGGATATCCAGGTGCTGGAAGGTCGCGGCAGTCATCGGGCCTCCGAGGAAAAAGAAGGAATCAGTGGCGGCTGGGTACGCTGACCCGCTCGCCGGTCTCGAGATCGAGGGCGGTCAGTGCACCGCCCCATACGCAGCCGGTGTCCAGGGCTTCGGCCCGCACCCGACTGCCGGGCGTTTCCCCTTGCAGGGCCGCCCAGTGGCCGAACAGCAGGCGCGGATCGTCGTCGCGCGAATACTGGAACCAGGGGGCGAAGCCGGGCGGCGCGCTGTCGAGCCCCTCCTTGGCGCTGAAGTCGAGGGTGCCGTCGGCGGCGATGAAACGCATGCGGGTAAAGGTGTTGACGATGGCCCGCAGCCGATCGAGGCCATCCAGATCGTCACGCCAGCGGGCCGGCTCGTTGCCGTACATATGCTCGAGAAAGGCACCGGACCGCTCGCTGCCGAGCCGCGCGGCAACCTCATCGGCCAACGCCTCGCCCTGTGCCGGGCTCCAGTGCGGCGGCAGTCCGGCGTGGCTCATCAGGGTGTCGCCCTGGCGCACCACCAGCGGGCGACTCTGCAACCAGTCGAGCAGACGCTCGCGATCCGGCGCTGCCAGGATGGCGTCCAGGGTATCCTTGCGCTTGATCCGGGCCCCGCCTCGCGCCACCGCCAGCAGGTGCAGGTCGTGGTTGCCCAGCACCACCCGCACGGCATCGCCCAGGGCCATCGCCTCGCGCAGGCAATCCAGCGAGCCGCGGCCGCGATTGACCAGGTCACCGGCCAGCCATACCTCGTCGCGGCGGGGATCGAAGTCGAGGCGCTCGAGCAGGGCCACGAACTCTTCGTGACAGCCCTGGAGATCGCCAACGGCATAGGTGGTCATGACGCTCCTCGTGCTCGATGCGCTGGTCAGTGAACCTGGTTAGGCCCGGCCAGCCGGAAGGGGGCAACGGCGACCTCGAAGGGACGCTGGGAGGCGGTATCGACGCAGGTGAAGGCGCCCTCCATCACCCCCACCGGACCATCCAGGATCGCCCGGCTGGTGTAGCGGAAGGTCTGACCGGGGCCGATCATCGGCTGCTGCCCCACGACGCCCTTGCCGCGCACTTCCTGGATCTCGCCGCTGCTCTGGGTGATCTTCCAGTGGCGCGCCAGCAGCTGCATGCTGTGGCCGGAGTGGTTGTGCACGGTGATGGTGTAGCTGAACACGAAGCGGTCCTCCTCGGGGGCGGATTCATCCTCCCGGAAGGCCGGCTCCACATCCACGTGGATCTCCTCGCCCAGGGCCATTGCCGTCATGAGGCACCTCCCTTCTCGGCCAGGTGGTTGGCGATGCGCACGAACTCCTCCACGCTCAGGGTCTGGGGCCGCCGGCTCGGGTCGATGTCGAGCGCCTCGATAGCTTCGGCGTCGAGCCGAGCCTTGAGGTTGTTGCGCAGCGTCTTGCGGCGCTGGGCAAAGGCCTCACGCACCACGCTAAACAGCAGCGTTTCGTCCTGCGCCGGATGCGGGATCTGCGCATGGGGCATCAGCCGCACGATGGCCGACTCCACCTTGGGGCGCGGCACGAAGGCCTCCGGCGGCACGGTGAACAGCGACTCGACCGAGCAGTAGTACTGGGCCAGCACCGACAGCCGACCACGCTCGCCGCCGCCCGGCGGCGCCGCCAGGCGCTCGACCACCTCCTTCTGCAGCATGAAATGCATGTCGGACACGGCATCGCCGGCCTCAAGCAGGTGGGAGATCAGCGGCGTGGAAATATTGTAGGGCAGATTGCCCACCACCCGCAGAGGCGGGCCCTCGCCGCGCAGTTCGCGAAAATCGACCTTGAGGGCATCCCCCTCGTGAATGACGAAACCGGGCTTGTCGAAGAACTGCACGCGCAGCCCCGGAATCAGGTCACGGTCCAGCTCGATGACCTCGAGGCGATCGCCGGCCGCCTCCAGCAGCGGCTCGGTCAGCGCGCCTTGGCCGGGGCCGATCTCCACCAGCCGCTCGCCCGAGCGGGCACCGATAGCGCGCACCAGTCGTGAAATGATGCCGGGGTCACGCAGGAAATTCTGGCCGAAGCGCTTGCGGGCGCGATGACCCTGGGGGCGGGATGCCATGCACTCTGTCCTTCTGTTCGAATCGGGAGGCCGTTCAGCCGCGGCTGCCTCGACGGGCCATGTCGGCAGCAAGCGCTTCGGCGACCATGAGACTGCCGGGATCGGCGAGACCGCGGCCGGCCAGATCCAGGGCGGTGCCGTGATCCACCGAGGTTCGCACCAGCGGCAGCCCAAGGGTGATGTTGGCGGCGCGGCCGAAGCCGGCATACTTGAGCACCGGCAGGCCCTGATCATGATACATCGCCAGCGCGGCGTCGGCCTCGGCCAGGTGGCGCGGGGTGAACAGGGTATCGGCCGGCAGTGGCCCGTCAAGGGTCAAGCCTTCAAGACGCAGCGCCGCGAGGGTCGGAGCGATCACCTCCAGCTCCTCGCGGCCCAGGTGACCGCCCTCGCCGGCGTGCGGGTTGAGGCCGCACACGGCGATGCGCGGTGCCTCCAGGCCAAACCAGCGCCGCAGGTCGGCGTCGAGGATGCGCAGGATACGCGTCAGTCGCTCGGACGTCACGGCGTCACTCACCTCGCGCAGCGGCAAGTGGGTAGTGGCCAGCGCCACCCGCAGCGCCGTCGCGCCCTGCCAGTCGGGGCCGACGGCGTGCAGCGCCCGATCGGTGGCCAGCATCATCACCACCTCGTCTACGCCACAGGCATCGCGCAGATATTCGGTGTGGCCGGTGAAGCCGACGTGACCGGCCTCACGAATCACCGCCTTGTGCAGCGGCGCGGTGACCATCCCGGCGGCATCGGAGGCGAGGCAGGCCGACACCGCCCGGTCCAGGGTCTCGAGCACGTAGTCGGCGTTGCGCGTGTCCAGCACTCCGGGGCGAGAGGGGGCCGCCAGCGCCACCGGCCACACCGGCAGCACACCGGGCCGCATCTCAGGCACCGGCTCCCCCGGGGCCAGCTCGACGATCTCCAGGGCACGCCCCAGGGACGCGGCCCGCTCGGCGAGCAGATCGGGATCACCCACCGCCACTCGCCGGTGGCGCATCGCCCCGCCGACCGCCCCATCGGCGGCCAGCATCACCGCAAGCTCCGGGCCGATGCCGGCCGGCTCGCCGGTGGTCAGGGCAATGACGGGGGCATCGCTCATGCGCCCGGCTCGAGACGTTCGTCGACGAAGGCCTCGCTGCGAATCTCCTGGATCCAGTCTTCCATTTCGTCGTTGGCCTTGCGCTGGAACAGCGCCTGGCGGGCCTGGTCACGGCTCATGTTGCCGCCCTGCTGCTCGATGAAACGATCGACCTCGCGCTCGGAAAGGCTGACCCGGCTACCGACGCGGCGCTGCTGAATCTCGCGCATCAACAGCTCGCGGCGCACCTGGTCGCGCACGACGCCGAGCGACAGACCATCGGCTTCCAGGGCATCGGCGAACTGGTCAAGGGTCATGTTGTTGCCTTGGGCGATGGCGCGCACCTGGCGGTTGAGCTCGGTGTCGTCGACACTGAGATTGGCCTCCTGTGCCATCTGCAGCTGGATCTCCTCGACGACCAGTCGGTCCAGGACCTGTTGGCGCAGCACATCGTCCGGCGGCAACTCGATGCCCCGGGCGCTCAGCTGCCGCTTGGTCTGGATAAAGCGGTCCTCGAGCTGCGAGCCCATGATGGCGCCTTCGTTGACTACCGCCACGATGCGATCCAAGGGCTGTCGCACCTGCTGGGCCAGCCCGGTCAGGGGCGTGGTCGCCAGCAGCAGGGCGAGCAGCAGGGTGGCGAGTTGTCGGCTGCGCATGTCGGTGTTTCCTCTCGTTCAGTATCGGTTTGCCTGTCGAGGCCGGAGTTCGGCCAGTTCGCCGCGTCGACGGGTAGCGATCAGCGCCGCTCGAGGGCGGCGCCGCGATACCCTGGCACGGTGCCATCGAAATAGTCGGCGGTCTTGCCGCCGACGCCACCCAACCCCTTGAACACGAAGCGCAGGAAGACCCCGCGATCGGTGGTGTCATCGGCGATGGTGTTGGCGGTGTCCTCGTCGTCGATCCACTTTCGCCATACCAGCTGCAGACCATAGCAGCAGTCGTTCCACTGCACACCCGCCAGCTGTTCCAGGGTCCGATCATTGGTGTGGTCGTAGACCACCCGTCCGATCAGATCGACACGCGGGCTGACTTTCCAGGCCCCGGAGACGTCGACTTCCTCGCGGTTGTAGCCACGCACGTCTTCGGCATCTTCCTCCGACAGATCGAAACCCTCGATCTCCCAGCGGTAGCCCAGGTTGAGCACATGGCCAGCCTCGGCTCGATACTGCAGGTCCCAGCTGGCCTGCTCGGTGCGCGACCGATGATCGTCATACAGCCACTCCCAGCGCGTCCGCCACGCATCGCTCAGACGCCAGTCGAGGCGAGTGACCAGCGGCGAACGCTCGCGGGTAGCGGCGTAATAATCGAAGGAATCGCGATCCGCCGGCAGCGTATCGGGATTCCCCGCCATGTCGATGTGACGGTCCTCGAAGTAGAACGACTGGCCGAGGCCCAACGAGAGGCGCTCGCGGCCGCTGGCGTCCTCTAGCAGGCGACTCTCCACGCCATAGGAGAGTCGGTTGAGATCGCCCACCCGGTCGCCGCCGGTGAAACGATCCGGCGACCATAGCTGCTGCCATGAGAAGTTGCGCTCGCTGGTGTCGAAGTCCGGGAATTCCGTCTGGTCACGGGCCGGCACATAGGCGTAGTTGAGCCGCGGCTCCAGGGTCTGGCGGTAGGCATCACCGCCGATGCTCAGATCACGCTCGAACACAAGGCCGCCGTCGACGGAGGCGACCGGCACCGTCAGCGAGGGTGTGGTGCCACGTTCGGTCTCGCGATCGCCGTAGTCCAGGTCGTAGGACAGGTGTGCGAGCTCGAAACGCGGTTCGAGATAGCCCCAGCTGTCGTCGAAACGCCAGCCGGCGGCCGGGGTCAACCGCAGCCGGGCGCCGTTGGCCGCCTCGCGGACAGGGGTAGTGCGCTGACCATCCTTGAAGTCGTAAATCCCGTTCTCGTCGCCCTCGATATCGCGCCAGAAATAGGTCAGGTTGGAGTTCCACTCCTGGTAGAAACCGCTGTTCTGCGACCAGCGAGCCCGAGCATCCAGACTCGGCAGGCGGTAGAAGGGCTTGTCCTCTTCCTTCAGCGGGTCATCGAGCTTCTGATACCCCTGGGCCTTCGCCTGCAGGCGCCAGACGTCGCCACGATAGTCGAGCCGCGCCAGCCGCGACAGGTGGTCGGTATCCCGCTCGGCGAAGTCCCGCCCGAAATCGTCGAAGTAAGCGCCGTCGCTGGCGGCACCGTAGCGCAGTTGATAGTCGGTGCGTGCGTCGAAGCGACCGGCATGGCGGAAATCCAGGTACCAGCGATCGTCGCCATCTTCCAGCGCGGAACCGTCCGAGGCCTCCTCACCGGCACGCTGGTCATCGGCCATGTAGGCGCCTTCCAGGGTGCCAGCGTCGGACGGGAAGAGGTAGCGATACTCGCCGCCCAGCAGCCAGCCACGATCGCTGATCCAGCGCGGCGTCAGGGTCGCATCCTGATCGGGCGCAATGTTCCAGTAGAAGGGCTGGGCATAGTCGAAGCCATCGCCGGAGGCACTGATCACCGGCCATAGGAAGCCAGTCTGGCGACGATCGTCGAGGGGGAATCGCACCCAGGGCCAGTAGAAGACCGGTACATGGCCGACCTCCAGGCGAGCATGCTTGGCGGTACCGTAGCCCTCCTGGCGATCCAGCAGGATATCGTTGCCCACCAGCCGCCACAGCTCGCTGCCCGGCTCGCAGCTCGTGAAGCTCGCCTCGCGCAGGCGGTAACGGCCATCCTCCAGGCGAGCCAGGCGCACCGCGTCGCCACGCACTCTCTGTTCATGGGCCACGTAGTGGGCGCTGTCGATGCTCGCCGCGTCGTTCTCCAGCGAAAATTCGGCGGCGTCACCGCGCACCAGCAGGTTGCGGTCTCGCAGTGCCACCGGCCCCTCGGCCAGCACTCGGTCGCGTGCCGAAGGCAGATTGACGCGCGGCGCCTCGAGCTGGGTATCGCCACGGCGCAGCACCACTTCGCCGCTGAGCCGGGTCCCGCCCTCAGCGCCATACTCGCCGCTGTCTGCCTCACTGGAGACCTGCCCCTCGGGGGGCGGCGCCAGCCGATAATCCGGCATCACATAGCGCCCCCGGCACACGGCGCCGGCGGGACGGTCATCCCCCCAAGGCTGCCAGTCCAGTTGATCGGCCGGCAGCGGCTCGGGGGGCGCCGCCAGCACGGGGGCACTGATCAGACTCGAGGTCACCAGGCCTGCCAGGGCCGTCCGGGAGGGTCGCTTGGCCATGTTCCACGATGTCCTTGGTGGAGTGAATCGGTATTATACAGGCCCCATGCGACCTGTCCCGCCGGCGAGCCCCTGTCACGCCGACGACGTCGGGCCTCAGCATGCGGCGACGCTCCGGGGCCGTCAACCGACGCCCCACCACCGGACATCGAGAGGTGAAGATGCCAGAGGCCGATGCCCTCGCCCGCCAGACGCAATTGCGCCACTGGGCCGCCCAGCACCATGGACTCGCCCCGCAGGCAGTGGACCTGCGACTGGCCGCCGGCGATGCCAGCTTCCGTCGCTACTACCGGCTGACCCTTCCCGACGGCACCACCCGAATCCTGATGGACGCCCCGCCGCAGCGCGAGGACAGCGCCCCCTTCGTGGCCATCGACCGAGCCTGGGCGGCGGCCGGGCTTCCGGTGCCCGAGTTGCATGCCGTGGACCTCGAGGCCGGCTTCCTGGAGCTCGACGACCTCGGCGACACGCCGCTGCAGACCCGTTTCGGAGGTGAGCGCGATCCGGCCACCCTGGCCTGGCACGAGTCCGCCCTGGCGCTCATCCATGAGCTGCAGAACCGCGCCGTACCGGACAACCTGCCGACCTACGACGCCGCGCTGCTGGGTCGCGAACTCGACCTCTTCCCGGAATGGTGCCTGTCGCGCTGGCTCGACGTCGCCCCGCCACCAGGCTGGGACGCCCTGCGCCAGGCGCTGATCGAGTCCGCCCTCGCCCAGCCCGTGGTCACCGTGCATCGCGACTATGACGCCATGAACCTGATGGTGGTCGACGAGGCGCTCTACCTGATCGACTTCCAGGACGCCGTGGCCGGCCCGCTCAGCTACGACCTGATCTCGCTGCTCCACGGCCGCTACTGCCGCTTCGATGCCGCCCGGCGTGCCGAGTGGATCGAGGCCTTCCGCGCTCGCGCGGTGGCCGACGATCGGCTCGAGTCGGCCGTCGGCGCGGAGGCTTTCCGGACTCAGGTCGCCGCCATGGCCGCCCAGCGCGCGCTCAAGGTGCTGGGCATCTTCTGTCGGCTGACCCTGCGCGACCATCGCGAAGGTTATCTCGCCCGCCTGCCCCATTTCCTCGGTCATCTCGAGGATGCGCTCGCCGACCTCGACGGTCACGACGCCTTCAAGGCCTGGCTGGCCGATACATTCCGACCCGCCCTGGCGGCGCGGCTGGCGGAGAGCGGCATCGATCGGGAGGGCGCGGCATGAAGGCGATGATCCTGGCCGCGGGGCTCGGCACCCGCATGCGCCCGCTCACCGACCACTGCCCCAAGCCGCTGCTGCCGGTGGCCGGCAAGCCGCTGATCGTCCATCATCTGGAACGCCTGGCGGCCGCCGGCATCCGGGAAGTGGTGATCAATGTCAGCTACCGGGCAGAGCAGATCATCGAGGCACTGGGCGACGGTCGCGAGTTCGGCATGACGATCGCCTGGAGCCGCGAAGACACGCCGCTGGAGACCGGCGGCGGCATCCGCCGCGCTCTGCCACTGCTCGGCGAAGCGCCCTTCTGGCTGGTCAACGGCGACGTCTGGTGCGATATCGCGCCCGATGCCCTACCGCCGCTGAACGAAGACCTGGCGCGCCTGGTACTGGTGGACAATCCCGACCACCATCCGGACGGCGACTTCCGCCTCGACGCCGCCGGGCGCGTTCACCCGACCGGCGAGCCACGCCTGACCTATGCCGGCCTGGCGCTGCTCGACCCGGCGCTGGTCGCCTGCCACGACGACGGTGCCTTCGCCCTGGCCCCGCTGCTGCGCGCGGCCATGGACGCGGGCCAGGTCGCCGGCCACCATCATCGCGGCGCCTGGGTCGATGTCGGCACCCCGGCCCGCCTCGAAGCCCTGGATCGAGCCCTGCGGATACGGCCGGGCTGAGTCGAGCGCCGCCAGCTGATATGCTGCCGAGCCGCCCATTCTCCACACCAGAAGGACACCCTGCGTATGGAAGCCAGCGTCAAATGGACCGATGGTCGCCAGTTTGTCGCCTGGGGGGATGGAAAGCCGGCAGCGGCCACGGTGGAGCCGCGCATTTAACCAACATGAAGGAACTCCGCTTATGAAAGCCAGCGTCAAATGGACCGATGGTCGCCAGTTCGTCGCCGAGGCCGGCAGCGGCCACAGCGTGGTCATCGACGGTCCGCCCGATCACGGCGGCCGCAACACTGGACCGCGCCCCATGGAGATGCTGCTGATGGGCATGGGGGCCTGCACCTCCTTCGACGTGCTGGAGATCCTCGAGAAATCCCGTGCCCCGGTCGCGGACTGCGTGGCCAGCATCGAGGCCGAGCGCGCCGACAGCGTGCCCAGCGTGTTCACCAGGATCCACATCCACTTCACGGTCAGCGGCCATGGCCTCAAGGAGAAGCAGGTCAAGCGCGCCGTGGAGCTCTCCGCCGACAAGTACTGCAGCGCCTCGATCATGCTGGCCAAGGGCGGCGTGGAAGTCACGCACTCCTTCACGATCGTCGAGGACTGACACCACCGCTCGCGCATCGTCGGGGCGTACGGTCCGGCACTTCCGCCCCGACGGCCATCGCCGGCAAAAAAATCCGCCGCCGCGGGTGCGCCGTCACGGTGGGGTGTGCATAATACGCGCCTTTCGATCGTCAGGGGTTCCGGCGCCACCGTCGGGATGACAACATCTGCCACAGTAGGGAGGCTCGGACATGACCGACAATCTCCGACTCCACGGGTTCAACAACCTGACCAGCTCCCTGAGCTTCAACATCTACGATATCTGCTACGCGAAGACCGAGGAGCAGCGCAAGGCCTACATCGACTATATCGATGAGCTCTACAACGCCGAGCGCCTGACGCAGATCCTCAAGGACGTCACCAACATCATCGGCGCTCATGTGCTCAACATCTCACGCCAGGACTATGAGCCCCACGGGGCCAGCGTGACCATCCTGATCGCCGAGCACGAGCTGGAAGAGGCCGACCCCGAGCAGATGGAGCCCGGCCCGGGACCGCTGCCGGAGACCGTGGTCGCCCACCTCGACAAGAGCCATGTCACGGTGCACAGCTACCCCGAGTCGCATCCGGACAACGGCATCAGCACCTTCCGCCTGGACATCGATGTCTCCACCTGCGGCCAGATCAGCCCGCTGAAGGCGCTCAACTACCTGATCCACAGCTTCGATTCCGACATCGTGACCATGGACTACCGGGTGCGCGGCTTCACCCGTGACGTGGACGGCAAGAAGCTGTTCATCGACCACGACATCACTTCCATCCAGGACTACCTGGCCGAGGACACCAAGCGGGCCTACCAGATGGTGGACGTGAACGTGTATCAGGAGAACATGTTCCACACCAAGATGCTGCTCAAGGACTTCGAGCTGGACAACTACCTGTTCGGCACCTCCCGGCGCGACATCAGCTTCGAGGAGGCTCGGGACATCGAGAGCCGACTGCGCAAGGAGATGCTGGAGATCTTCTACTCCCGCAACATGGACTAGCCCGCGCGGAGCGCGGGAGCCTTAAGCGGTAAGCTTGAAGCTGGAAGAAAACGCGAACCCCACCCTGGCAAGACCGGGTGGGGTTCACTTTTTGGGGTTTCTTCCAGCTTACGGCTTCAAGCTTCCGGCTTAGAGCCTGTAGACCGATTTGGTCATCACCTTGGACATCACGCGCATGCCGGCCTGCACCGGAGCCGGGAAACGCGCCCCTCCGGCAGCCAGCGCCTGCTCGGCGTGATGGGCCTCGTCGATGGCCATCTGGCGCAGCACCGCTCGCGAGCGGTGGTCTCCGGGCGGTAGCTCGTCCATGTGGGCATCGAGATGGCGCCCCACCTGCTCCTCGGTGGCCGCGACGAAGCCCAGGCTGATCCGATCACCGATCGCCCCGGCCAATGCGCCCATGCCGAAGGAGGCAGCGTAGAACAGCGGGTTGAGGCGGCTGGTGTGTCCGTCGAGCTCACTGAGGCGAGCCTCGCACCAGGCCAAGTGGTCGATCTCCTCCTGGGCGGCCGCTTCCATCTGCTCGCGGATCTCCGGCAACTTGGCGGTCAGCCCCTGGCCCTGGTAGAGCGCCTGGGCACAGACCTCGCCGGTATGGTTGATGCGCATCAGCCCTTCGGCATGGCGACGCTCGGCCTCGTCCAGTGCATCGTCGCGCACCTCCGGGGTGGCCGGCGAGGGACGCGAGGCCTGGGCCGCTCCAGGCAGCAGGGTGCGCAGCACGGCATCGCCCTGACGCACCAGGTGATCGGCACGGGAATACTGACGGTTCATGACACCCCCTGAATCGATGATGGCTTCATTGTAACCGAGCCGTCCCGGCGCGGGCACTGCCCCGACGCCACGCCGCCGCCCGAGGGCGGCGGCGTGGGAAAAACGCTCCGGCATGAAATGACCGAGGGCAGCACCCGATGCGTCGAACACCGCGTCAATAGCGGCGAAGCGCCGCTTGCCGACTACCCAGCCGGCCAGGTAAAGCGTCGACCGCCCATCAGGTGCATGTGGATATGATAGACGGTCTGGCCGCCCTGCTCATTGCAGTTCATGACCACCCGGTAGCCGTCCTCGGCGAAACCGGCCTGCTTGGCCAGCTTGGCGGCGGTGAACTGCAGCCGCCCCACCAGCGCCAGGTCGCCGTCCTCCTGAATATCGTTGAGGGTGGCGATATGGCGCTTGGGCACGATCAGCACATGGGTCGGCGCCTGGGGATTGAGGTCCTTGAAGGCCAGCACCTCATCGTCTTCGAAGACGATCTCGGCGGGAATCTCGCGGTCGATGATCTTGCAGAACAGGCAGTCCATGGGGGCGTGCTCCTCGACGGATAACGAACGGGGAATGGAGTGAAGAACTCAGCGGAAGCGCCGCTGGGCCAGCAGGTGGCGCACCAGCGGCCCCAGGATCAGCTCCATGGCCAGCGACATGCGCGATCCCGGCACCACCAGGGTATGCGGTCGGCTCATGAAGGACTCGTGGATCATCGCCAGCAGGTAGGGAAAGTCCACCGTGGCGGGATCCCGGAAGCGGATCACCACGAAGGACTCGGCATCGGCGGGGATGTCCTGCACCTCGAAGGGGTTGGAGGTATCCACCGTGGGCACCCGCTGGAAGTTGATATGGGTGCGCGAGAACTGCGGCTGGATGTAGCGCACATAGTCGTCCATACGTCCCAGGATGGTATCGATCACTGCCTCCTGGGAATAGCCGCGATAGCGCATGTCGCGGTCGATCTTCTGGATCCACTCCAGATTCATGGTCGGCGCGACTCCGACCAGCAGGTCGGCATAACGGGCGATATCATGCTCGGCCGTCACCAGACCACCGTGCAGCCCCTCGTAGAACAGCAGGTCGGTGCCCGTGGGCAACGGCTGCCACTCGGTGAAGGTACCCACCTGATAGCCAGCCTCGATCATCGACTTGTCTTCGGCGTGGATGTAGTGGCGATAGGTGCCGGCGCCGTGTGCGCCGTACTCCTGGAACAGCTCCTCCAGGCGATCGAGCAGGTTGGCCTCAACGGCGAAGTGAGACAGCTCGTCCTTCCGCTCGGGCTCCTCACGGAAGATGCGTGCCAGCTCCTGGCGGGTGTAGCGATGGAAGGCATCGCCGTCGACGAAGGCGGCATGCACGTCCTCGCGCGCGAACATGCGCTCGAAGGTGCGCTTGACGGTGGTGGTGCCGGCCCCGGATGAACCGGTCACGGCAATGATCGGATACTCTCGTGACATCAGGCCCTCCCCGTCAGGCGCTCGCAGACGAGATCGGGCACCGCCACCGGGCGCCCGGTGGCGGGATCCACCAGCATCAGGTTGATCCGCGCCGTGGCCACGGTGCGCTCGTCCGCGACCCGGCGGATGCGATGGAAGACGGCGATGGCGCGACGCCCCGGAGCCGGGATGGCGGTCTCTACGACCAGCGCCTCGGGCCAGCGCGATTCGGCCTGATACTGCACCGCAAGGTCGGCCGCCACGCAGGGGTAGCCGCCCATGTCGCCCTCGGCAAGCGCCAGGGCGCTCAGGGCATGGACACGGGCCTCATGCATCAGCGACACCACGGCATCATGGCCGAGATGCCGGCCATAGTTCATGTCGGTGATACGTACCGACAGCGGATGCCGATGGCAGAGGTCCGCTTCGGGGAAGACCAGTTTCACGCGCTCCATGCCGCCTCCTCGTGATGCATGTCGTCCGGCCGCTCAGCCCTCGCCGCCTTCCCGGGCGATGGCGCGGTGAGCGATGTCGCCGCGATGGAAGGCGTCCGGCCAGCGGATCTCCTCCACGCCGCGGTAGGCCAGGTCGCGGGCCGCCGAGACGCCCTCGCCCAAGGCGGTGACGCACAGCACGCGGCCGCCAGCGGTGAGCACCTCACCCGCTTCGCCCTCGGCGGTACCGGCATGAAAGACCTTGCTGCCCGCGGCCTCGGCGGCATCGAGCCCCTCGATGGCATCGCCCTTGCGGTAGCTGCCGGGATAGCCACCGGCGGCCAGCACCACACCCACCGCGGCACGAGCGTCCCACTCGCAGGAGTGACCGGCCAGCTCGCCGCGGGCCCCGGCCAGGCACAGCTCAGCCAGGTCGGACTGCAGGCGCATCATGATCGGCTGGGTCTCGGGATCGCCGAAGCGGCAGTTGTACTCGATCACGCGGGGGTTGCCCGCGGGGTCGATCATCAGCCCGGCATACAGGAAACCGGTATAGGGATGCCCCTCCTCGGCCATGCCGCGCACCGTGGGCCGGATGACGCGCTCCATCACGCGCTCATAGACCTCGTCGGTGACCACCGGCGCCGGGGAATAGGCACCCATGCCGCCAGTGTTGGGGCCCTGATCGTCGTCATAGGCGCGCTTGTGGTCCTGGCTGGTGGCCATGGGCAACACCGTCTCGCCGTCGACCATGACGATGAAGCTGGCCTCCTCACCTTCGAGGAAGTCTTCGATGACTACCCGGGCACCGGCGTCGCCGAAGGCGTTGGCCTCGAGCATGTCGCGCACCGCCGCTTCGGCGTCCTCGAGGGTCATGGCCACGATCACGCCCTTGCCGGCCGCCAGCCCATCGGCCTTGATGACGATCGGCGCACCCCTTTCGGCGAGATAGGTCAGGGCCGGCTCGACCGCAACGAAGGTGCGGTACTCGGCGGAGGGAATGGCGTGGCGGGCCAGGAAGTCCTTGGTGAAGGCCTTGGAGCCCTCGAGCTGGGCGGCGCCGGCGGTGGGGCCGAAGATCGCCAGACCGGCATCGCGGAAGCGGTCGACCACGCCAGCCACCAGCGGGGCCTCGGGGCCGACGATGGTCAGGTCGATGGCCTGCTCGCCGGCGAAGGCGACCAGCCCCTCCAGGTCCTCGGCGCCGATGGCCACGTTCTCGAGCCCGGGCTCACGGGCAGTGCCGGCGTTGCCCGGTGCCACGTAGACGGTCTCGACCCGGGGCGATTGGGCGACCTTCCAGGCCAGGGCATGTTCGCGGCCACCGCCGCCGATGATCAGAACCTTCATCCGCTGCTCTACCTCACTACACGGGAAACTCGGAGAAAAACGTCGCGGCATTATGTCAGAAAGCGGCCGCTGGCGCCGCCCTCAGGGAACTCGGCCGAGCCGATCGGTCGAGGCCACGCCGGTGACAGGCCCTCGCGAGCGCGCTATGGCGACCTCTCCCGACGCCGTCCTGCGTCGCGTCCCCCTCGCATCCAACGTCTCTTGCCGCAGCGGCGCGGCTCTTCCATGGCCGACCCTCCGGTAGGCAGCCGCCTGCCCAGCCTTCGGGCAACGCCTCGTGTCAGGACTCGTCGTCATCCTTGCGGCCCTTGCCGGCCTGGCCGCCGAGGTTCTGCTGCCAGAAGCGCATGTTCTCCTCGGCCAGTTCGCGCATCAGCTCCATGGGGGTATGGCGCATGGCCTGCTGCCACTGGTCCTGCATGTGTTTCTGCTGCTCCATCATCAGCCGGGTGCCCTGCTCCAGGTAACGCGCCAGAGGCAGCGGCTGCGCCATGTTGTAGACCCGGATGAACTGGGCCAGCAGGTCGTTGGAGAACACCTGGGCGTCGCCGTCGGCCTGTTCCTGCTCGATGATGATGGTCAGCAGGATGGTACGGGTCAGGTCCTCGCCGCTCTTGGCGTCCTCGACCCGGAAGGGCACCTCGTCGAGGATCAGCTTGCGCAGGTCCTCGAGGGTCACATAGCGGCTCTGTTCGGTATCATAGAGCCGGCGGTTGGCATACTTGCGAATCACGCGCACGGCGCTGCTCCTTGTTCGATTCGGGTAGGCGGACGCCTCCTTATGCAGGTATTGTGCACCGCCCCACCTCCCATGCAAGGGAAAGGCGGATTTAATGCCACGCTCGCACCGTCCCGCCCGACGCCGTCAGTCCACTACCGAGGCCACATGAACCTGATCCTGCTCTCGCCCGACGACATCGAGAACGACCGCCTGGCAAGGGTCCGGGACCCTCGGCGCCTCTCGCATCTCAGGGAGGTCCATCGGGCCCGGGCCGGCGACGCCATGACGCTTGGCATCGAAGGCGGCGCCCTGGGGCGCGGCGAGCTGCTGAGCCTGAGTGAGACGGAGGCAGTCTTCGAGGTGTCCGGACTCGACCAGCCGCCACCACCAGCCCTGCCGGTGCACCTGGTGCTGGCCCTGCCACGGCCGCGGATGCTGGCCCGAACACTCGAGCACGTCACCGCACTGGGGGTGAAGGAATTGACGCTGCTCAATACCCGGCGGGTGGAGAAGAGCTACTGGCAGTCACCGGAGCTTGGCGAGGAGAAAATCCATCGTCACCTGGTGCTGGGGCTCGAGCAGGCCCGGGATACCCGGCTGCCGAAGGTGACCCTGGCAAAGGGCTTTCGCCCCTTCGTCGAGGATGTGCTGCCGGACCTGCTGACCGACCGCCGGGGCCTGCTGGCCCATCCCGGCATGCCGGAGGCCTGCCCTCGCGGCATCGAGGAGGACACGCTGCTGGTGGTCGGCCCGGAGGGCGGCTTCATCCCCTGGGAGGTAGAGCGGCTGCTCGAGGCCGGCTGCCACGGCATCCACATGGGCCCGCGAATCCTGCGGGTGGAGACCGCCGTGACCGCCCTGCTGGCACGCCTATTCTGATGCGTCCTGTCCGTCCTGGCCGTCATCCTCAGGCGCATGGGGCATCCGCGGGGCACTGCCGTCGCAGCTCGGCTCGGTCAGGTGAGTACGAGCCACGTCCAGGCGCCCTAGATGGCCGATGGTCTGCCGCCCCAGCAGCATCGGATAGTTCATGGACGAGCGGTCGCGAAGGCTGAACTCTTCCTCGTAGATCACGCCGCCTACGCAGACATCGAGCAACACCACTGGCCGCTCATCGCGCCCGCCGGCGCCACGCACCACCATGCGCCGAGCGCGGGGGCGCTCGAGGGTCATGGCGAAGGTCTCGCCCTCGGCGTCGTTTTCGAGCTGCAGCCGGAAACGCACCCAAGGCTCGCCCGCCTTGTCGAAGGCGCGGATGTCGCGAGCATCCAACGACGAGGTCAAGGCGCCGCTGTCCAGCTTGGCCTCGAAGGGTAGATTCCAGGGCATCAGAGCCACCGGCTCGACCCAGCCCACCACCCGCTCGGGGGCCTCGGCGACCGCCAGTGCAGGCCATAGCGCCGCCGCACACAGCCACGCCACGCGCCTCATGGCGTCACCTCTCGCAGCTGCTCCAGCAGGGCCCGAGTGGCGAAGCCGTCCGGGATCACGCCGAGCTCACGCTGGAAGCCTCGCAGGCCGCGCCGGGTATTGGGCCCGGGGATGCCATCCGGCTCGCCGACGTCGAAGCCGAGCGCATTGAGCCGGCGCTGCAGCTCACGGACTTCGGTGCGCCGCAGCCCCGGCTCCGTGCGGGGCCAGTCGCCGCGGATGGTGGGGCGACCGGCGATGGCATCGCTCAGAACGGCCACCGCCAACGCGTAGCTGGTGGCATTGTTGTAGCGCAGGATGACCCGGAAGTTGTGGCCAACCAGGAAGGCCGGCCCCCGCGCCCCGGCAGGGGCGATCACTGCCGCATCGTTAAGCGGCGGCAGGGCACCGCCGCCCCGAGGGTGCACGCCGACGGCGGCCCACTCGCCGGAGGTACGGCGAATTGTCGGCTCGGTCAGCGAGTAGTCGAAGTCCGCCGGCAGCACGACCTCGGTTCCCCAGGGTTCGCTCGACCGCCAACCGGCCTCGTCGAGATAGCCGGCGATCGACGCCAGAACATCGGGGACGCTGCCCCAGATGTCGCGTCGGCCGTCGCCGTCACCATCCACCGCATGGGCCAGGTAGCTCGACGGCAGGAACTGCGGATGCCCCATGGCACCGGCCCACGACCCCACCATACGCTCGGCGGGCACGTCGCCGGCCTCCAGGATACGCAGCGCTGCCAACAGCTCGCCGCGTGCAAAGTCGCGCCGCCGGCCATCGAAGGCCAGCGTCGCCAGGGCATCGAGGGTCGAAAAGTCGCCCTGATAGCCGCCGTAACTACTTTCGATACCCCAGATGGCGACCAGCACCTCGGCGGGCACGCCGAATCGTTCGGCCGCGCGTCGAGCCGCCTGGCGATGTTCAGCAAGCCGGGCCTGGCCGGCACTCACCCGGTTCGCCGATATGGCCCCGTCCAGATACTCCCAGATCGGGCGCACGAACTCCGGCTGGCGACGATCCAGCTCGATGACACGGGGGAGATAGTGCAGTTCGTCAAGGTACGCCAGGGTCGGCTCGCCAATGCCCTCATCCCGGGCCAGACGCCGAAAGTCACGCCGCCAGGCGGCGAAATCTCGCGCCTGTTCAGGACGATCGACCCGATCATCGGGCCCGACGCCGGTCGACGCAGGGGCCTCCGAGGCAGCCGCGGCATGGGACGTGGCGATACCCTGGCAGCCGGTCAGGCTGGCGCACAGCAGTACGAGAAACAAGAGCGGGGGCAGCATGTCAACGACGTTCCTTGGCGAAAACAGGCTCCGATGATCGCCCAGATCGAACGCTCAGACCAGTCTGCGGCAAGTGCGACCCTCGAACCTGGATGACATACGCCAGGATCAGGCGAGACGATCGAGGGACGCAGCGCTCATCGCGACGAGCGCTATCGGGTCGACGGAGCCAACGGCGGTGGAAAGGTGGCAGGAGCATGTCGCCAGGGTCGGTGACGGGCTTCCCCCGCGGGCAGGCTCGACAGTTCGGGACACCATCGGACCGCATAGTCGCCGTGAGGATCGTAGAACTCGGCCTGATCGAGCACCTCGAAACGGTGCGCCCTGACGTGGCGCCCCTGGCCCGCGATGTAGCCCCAGTTACCCCAGTTGCTGGCGGCATCGTAGTCGATCAGGCAGCGCTCGAACCAGGCGGCGCCCAGTCGCCAGTCGACCTCCAGGTCGTGCACGAGGTAGCTGGCCACGTTCTGACGCGCCCGGTTCGATAGCCAGCCGGTATCAGCCAGTTCACGCATGCCGGCATCGACGAACGGCAGGCCAGTCTCGCCCCGACACCAGGCCTCGAAGGGGTCTCCTCCGAGCGGCGCCGCTTTGCGCCCATAGAGGATGCGACCGTCCTGCCGGGCCGCCCAATGGAAATACTCCCGCCACAGCAGCTCGAAGCGCAGCCAGCGACTCGACTCGCTATCGCCGTGCTCCGTTTCCCAGGCATGCAACGCATCATTGACCTGGGCGGCAGACATACAGCCATGAGCCAGCCACGGCGACAGACGACTGGAGAAGTCGGCACCCACCAGGCCATTGCGAGTCCGGGCATAGTGCGACACGGCCCCACTACCCCACAGGTAATCTTCCAACCGCGCACGTCCCGCCGCCTCGCCGCCGGTGAAGCGAAAGCCTCCCCGGGGCGAGGCGCGCCAGCGATCCGCACGGGGACACACGCGTCGAAGCGCCGGAAGCCCCCGCGGTGCCGAAGGAGGCCAGGGCGGCAGGGTCACCGGCGTCGGGCGGGCACGCTGAGGCACGATGTCCCTAACCCGCCGGCGAAACGCCGAGAAACCGGCTGGAAGCGCCGCGATGGCCATTGGCAGGCTCGCCGACGAGAGCAGCATGCCACCCTCCCGCACCTCCACCGAACACTTGTCCTCAAGGCAATGACGCAACCGGTCGACCGCCCGTCTCTCCTCCCAGCCGGGGTCATGACGCACTCGCACACATCGAGCCCCTTCCGCCGCAGCCAGCTTGGCCACCTCGCCAACCGGATCGCCGATGCGCACCAGCAAGTCACTGCCCCTCGCGAGCATGCGCCCACGCAACTCGATCAAGCACTGCCACAGAAAACCCAGTCGCGCCGGGCCGAGTCGCCCGTCCGCCAGCCAGCGCTCGTCCAGGACGTAGACACAGAGAAGATGTTCGCCGAGGGGGCCATCGAACAACGGATTGTCGGCCAGGCGAAGATCCTGGCGCAGCCAGACCAGATCAATATTCATCGCGTCATCCTCATGCTCGGCCCTCTGCACGCGACAACCGCCGAGCCGTACGTCGACAGCGCTCGCTGCAGAAGCGCACCTCGTCCCAGCAGCGGGCCCACTTGCGACGCCACCGAAAGGGGCGGCCGCAGGTCGGGCATGTCTTCGCGGGCAGATCGGCCTTGCAACGCATGGCGACACCAAAACATGAACATAAAAATAAAACAGTACAACTTATGTACATGATATGCACCATGGCCGCGAACGCAAGCGGGACGGCCGACGCGGACAGGATTCGCCCTGCGGGCCGGCAGGCGGATGGGATAAACCGAACGTGGCGATCGAGACGTTGGCCTGTGGACGTCGCGGGTCTCGGGGGTGACACGCCCCGGCGGGACGAGATGCGTCTTGCGGGCGGGGAAGTCAGTCGCGATGGGGCGGCGTGGCAGGCGGTTCGTCGTCCTCTTCGCGCCCGCTGTGCAGGCGATGGGTCAGCGGATCGTAGTGGGGGCGCAGCTCGTCCTTGACGGTGCCATCCCACAGTCGGGCCCCGACGAAGTAGCCGGCGCGGCCGATGATATGCGCCGCCACCGGCGCCGTCAGCATGAGGAACAGGATGATCCCCAGGGCCCGGGCCACCACCGCCGTCTCGGCGAAGTGCACCGCCACCGACAGCATGATCAGCGACACGCCCAGTGTGGCCGCCTTGGTGGTCGCGTGCAGGCGGGTCAGCAGATCGGGCAGGCGGACCACCCCCAGGGCGGCCAGCAGCATGAAGGTGGAGCCGGTCAGCATGCCGGCGGCGGTCAGCGCCTCAGTCATCTCGCGGCCCTCCCCGCTCCAGGAACCGGGCGAAGCCGATGGTCGCCATGAAGGCCATCAGCGCCATGACGATGGCCACGTCGAGCAGGATCGACACGTCGGTGGCGATGGCCACCACGCCGATGATGCCGACGAGGATCGAGGAGAACAGCTCCAGCGCCACGACCCGGTCCGGCAGGCTCGGTCCCCGGAACAGGCGCGCGAACGCCAGACACAGGGCCAGCGACATCACGGCCAGGCTGAACAGGATCACGATCGACACGGGATAGGCCTCCCCTCGTCAGTGGAAGAGTTCCAGGGCACGCCGCTCGAGCTCGGCCAGGCTGCGGGTCAGCGCCGGCTCGTCGTCGAGGAACATGGCATGGATGTAGAGCACGCGGCGGTCGTCGGAGACGTCCAGGCTCAGCGTCCCCGGGGTCAGCGAGATCAGGTTGGCGACGAAGGCGATCTCGAATTCCGTGCGGGCCTTCAGCGGCATCGCGATCACCCCCGGCTTCATGTACCAGGGTGGCGTGACGATGTCGTAGGACACCCGCAGGTTGGAGACCACCAGCTCCTTGAGGAAGAAGCCGACGAAGCGGATCAGTCGCGGCAGCCGCTGGGCGTAACCGGCCAGCGCCGGCACCTGGGGCTGGATCAGCGCCAGCACCAGGTAGCCGAACACCAGCCCGGCGAACAGGCTGCCGCCGCTGAAGTCGCCGGTCAGCACCACCCAGGCGACGCCGAGCATCAGGTTCCAGGCCGCGCCGATCATGATCCCCCTCCCGGTACGCCGAGTACCGCCTCAATGTAACGCTCGGGCGCCAGCAGCTGCGCCGCCGAGGCCTCGGCCAGCGCATAGAGCGCGTCGGGCTGCAGGCCGATCGCCAGGGTGCAGAGCGCCAGGCCGACCGCCGGCGCGCCCATCAGCCACAGCTCGCGCTGCCCGACCTCCCGCGGGGGCTCGCCCCCGGCCTCGTCACCGGGGGGCGCCTTCCAGAACGCCTCGTTCCAGATCTTGATCATCGAGTACAGGGTGAGCAGCCCCACCAGCAGGGCGATCGCCGTCACCCCGTAGGCCTCGGCCTCGAGGCCCGCCCGGATCACGATGAACTTGGCGAAGAAACCCGACAGCGGCGGCATGCCGGCCAGCGACAGCGCCGACACCAGGAACAGCACCGCCAGCCAGGGATGCTCGCGATAGACGCCACCCAGCGCCTCGAGGCGATAGCTGCCGCGTAACCGCTGGACGATGCCGCTGATCAGGAAGAGGTTGGTCTTCACGATGATGTGGTGGGCGATATAGAACACGCCGCCGAGGATCGCCAGAGGCGTGAACAGCGCCAGCCCCAGGATCATGTAGCCGATCTGGCTGACGATATGGAACGACAGGATGCGCCGGAACTCGAACTGCGCCGCCGCCCCCAGGACACCGGACAGCATGGTCAGGGCGGCCCCCCACAGCAGGATCTCATGGGTATAGCCGGGGCTGTGATGGAAGATCAGCGTGAACACCCGAAACAGCGCATAGACCCCGACCTTGGTCAGCAGGCCGGCGAACAGCGCCGACACCGCGACTGGCGGCGTGTGGTACGAGGCCGGCAGCCAGAAGAACAGCGGGAAGGCCGCCGCCTTGATGCCGAAGGCGACCATGAACATCATCGCCAGCACGTCGACCATGCCGGTATCGTCCAGGGTCGCCAGCCGGCGGGCGATGTCGGCCATGTTGAGGGTGCCCACCATGCCATACAGCAGGCCCACGGCGACCAGGAACAGCACCGACGACACCAGGTTGAGGGTGACGTACTTGATCGCCCCTTCCATCTGCGGCTTCTCGCTGCCCAGGATCAGCAGGGCGAAGGAGGCCACCAGCATCACCTCGAACCACACGTAGAGGTTGAAGATATCGCCGGTCAGGAAGGCCCCGGCCACGCCGGCCAGCAGCAGGTGCATCAGCGGGAAATAGCCGTAGTCCTGGTGCCTGCGGCCGACCGAGGCCAGCGAGAAGAGCGCCACCGCCAGGCCGATGATACCGGTCAGCACGACCATGAGCGCACCCAGCAGGTCGGCGACCAGGCTGATGCCGAAGGGCGCCGGCCAGCCGCCCATCTGCATCACCTGGATGCCGTCGCGGTTCACCGTCATCAGCAGCCAGACGCCGGTGACCAGCAGCCCGAAGGTGCCGCCCACCGCGATCAGGCGCTGCATCGCGCGGGACCGCCAGAACACCATTGACAGGGCCCCGGCGAACAGCGGAATGATGACGGGTAGCGCGATCTGCGGAGTCACGTGTCGGTATCCTTCATCCGGTCAAGGTCGTCTGCGCGCACGATCTCCCAAGCGCGTCGCACCAGCACCACCGCGAACGACAGCACGCCGAAGGCGATGACGATGGCGGTCAGCACCAGCGCCTGGGGCAGCGGATCGGCCACCGCCGACTCGGGGGCAGCGAGCCCCTCCGGCACCAGCGGCGGCGCCCCGCGGCGCATGCCGGCGGTGGCGAAGATCAGCAGGTTGGCGGCGTTGGACAGCAGCATCAGCCCAATCACCAGCTTGACGATGGAGCGCCGCAGCATCATGTAGATGGCGGTGGCAAACAGCACGCCGATGGTCACGGCCATCAAGGGTTCCATAGGCTATCCCTCATCGTGTCGATCGGTGTCCACAAGGGCGGTGATGGCGGTGAGCACCATGCCCACGACCGCCAGATAGACGCCGATATCGAAGGTCAGCGGCGTCGAGGCCTTGAAGTCGATGACCGGAATCGTCCACCAGTGGGCGGTGAAGAAGGGCTCGCCGCTCCACCAAGCCGGCAGCGTCGAGGCCAGGCTGAGCAGCAACCCCATTCCCACCAGGTCACGAGGCGAGACCCGCAGGATCTTGCGCAGGACATGGCGCCCGAAGGCGAACAGGTAAAGCACGAAGGCCCCTGCCGCCACCAGGCCTGCGATGAAGCCCCCACCGGGCTCGTCGTGACCGCGCAGCAGCAGGAACACCGAGAACAGCAGCTGCAGCGGCAGCAGCAGGCGGGCGGCGACGCTCAGGATCAGGGTGCCGGACTTAACCATCGGACGGCGCTCCCGAGCGCCCGCCGCCGCGAGCCTCGTGCTCGCGACCGTGGAAACGCAACATGGCATGTACGCCCACGGCCGCCAGGGCTAGGACGAAGATCTCGCCCAGGGTGTCCAGGGCGCGGAAATCCACCAGGATGACGTTGACGATGTTGTGCCCGTGCGCCAGCGGCTGGCTGTTGGCGACCATCCAGTCGGAGATGCGCGGCAGGCGCTCCCCGGACAGCACCGAGAGCATCAGCAGCGTGATAAGACCCCCGGTCAGGGTCGCCACCACCAGGTCGCGAAGCCGCTCAAGGGGGGTCGACAGGGTGGCGAAGCGCGGCAGGCGGAACAGCACCAGCGCCAGCAGCACCACGGTGAGAGTCTCCACCAGCAGCTGGGTGATGGCCAGGTCCGGCGCGCTGAACAGCACGAAGGTCAGGGCGATGGAAAAACCCATCACCCCCACCGCCGCCACCGCTGCCAGCCGTGCCTGCATCACGCAGGCGGCCACCGCGCCGGCCACCATAAGCCCGGCGACCACCGCCTCGTGGAAGTGGACCGACAGGCCGAGCTCGATCGCCAGGCCGTGACGGAAGAAGAAGGCATGCCCCACCAGCCCCAGCAGGACCAGCAGGGTCATCACCAGGTAGTTGCGCATATAGCCGTTCTGCAGGAAGCGGGTCTGCCAGGCCGACAGCGACACCAGGCCCGCCATCAGTGCCTCGTAGCCGGCCTCGGGGCCACGCGCCATCAGCGGGTCGAGCCGCCGCAAGGCGACGCGCAGCCGATCCCAGTGGCGATACACCAGCCCCCCCAGTACCAGGCTGGCCACCGACAGCACCAGCGGCAGGTTGACCCCGTGCCACAGCACCAGGTGCATGTCGGCGCCGGGCGCCCCGATGCCCGCCAGGATGGCGTTGGTCAGGCCATCCAGCCCGCCCGGCGCCAGCCCCAGCCACAGCGACAGCGACGTCAGCAGCAGGGGGCCGGCGAGCATGGCGAAGGGCGGCTCATGGGGCGTGAGGGGCGTCTCCCGAGAGGCGCCGAAGAAGGGCCTCAGGGTGACGATCGCCGCCACCGCCAGGGTCAGGAAGGCGGCCGGGAAGGCCAGGGCCAGGAGCAGCCAGCGCCAGGCCGTGGCGTCCAGCACCGAGGCGAATATCAGCTCCTTGCCGACGAAGCCCAGCAGCGGTGGTAGGCCGGCCAGCGACAGCCCGGCGACCACGGCCAGCGTGGCGGTCAGCGGCATGGCCCGACGCAGCCCGCCCATGGCGGTGACGTCCTTGGTGCCGGTCTCGTGGTCGAGGATACCAGCGATCAGGAACAGCGTGCCTTTGTAGAGCGAGTGCGCCAGCAGGAAGACCACGAAGGCGCTCAGGGCCCCGGGCGTGCCGATGCCCAGCAGCAGGGTCAGGGTGCCCAGCGCCATCACCGTGGAATAGGCCAGCAGCTTCTTGATGCTGGTGTGATGAATCGCCAGGAAGGCCCCGGTGGCCATGGTCAGGGCGCCGACCAGCGACAGGGTGAGCGTCCAGGTCTCGCTGCCGCCAAGCGCCGGATGCAGGCGCGCCAGCAGGTAGATCCCGGCCTTGACCATGGTCGCCGAGTGCAGATAGGCCGAGACCGGGGTTGGCGCCGCCATGGCATTGGGCAGCCAGAAGTGGAAGGGGAACTGGGCCGACTTGGTGAAGGCCCCGACCAGGATGCAGATCAGCAGCGGCGTGTAGAGATCGTGCTGGCGCAGCAGATCGCCGCGCTCGACCAGGGCCGCCAGCGACCAGCTGCCGCCGGCCACGGCCAGCATGACGAAGCCCGCCAGCAGCGCCAGGCCGCCGCCCACCGTCACCAGCAGCCCCTGCTGGGCGGCCTTGCGGGCCATCGCATCGGTATGGTTGAAGCCGATCAGCAGGTAGGAGGTGACGCTGGTGAGCTCCCAGAACACGAACAGAGCCACAAGATTGTCGGCCAGCACCAGGCCCAGCATCGACATCATGAAAGCAGTGATGACCAACAGGAAGCGTGGCAGGTCGCGGTGGCCACGGAGATACTCTCCGCTGTAGGCCAGCACCAGGGCGCCGATTACGCTGATCAGCAGGGCGAACAGCAGCGACAGGCCGTCGATCAGGAAGGTCAGGGTGATATCGAGCCCCGGCGCCCAGGCCCATTCCAGGCGCAGGGTCTTACCCGCAACGATCGTCGGCCACTGGGCCAGCAGCCAGACGGCGATCCCCGCCGGCAGCGCCGCCATCAGCAGCGGAGTGCGCGCCCCAAACCACCGGTGCAGCAACGGCGCCATCCCGGCAAGAAAGAAGCCTCCCAGCACCATCAGTTGCATCGAGCACTCCTCCCTGGCGCCCCGCGGGCCCGCCGGCTGAGAAAGTGACTTAACCTTAAAGAGCTCGATTTTGAAAGGCAAGATGGCGCGAGCCGCCGCCCAATACGGTAAGGTATTGCCATTCCAACACTTCAGGGGGCATGACTCTCCCAGGGACGGATGCGACGCCTGCCACTTGCGTTCGGCCGCGCCCTCGGCATGATGATGCCCTGAGCCAACGCAACCGTGCAGGATGACCGACCGATGACCTTGCTGTGGATAGCGCTGCTACCCCTTCTCGGCGTGCTTGTGCCGGCGCTCGGCGCCGGCCTTCGACGCCGCGAATGTTCCCTGGCCACCGCCGCCCTGCCCGCCCTGGCGCTGCTGCTGACGCTGGCCGAAGTGCCGGCGCTGCTCGACGGTGAGACACTGCGTTTCGCCGTCGACTGGATCCCGGCGCTTGGTCTGGAGCTGGCCTTCCGTCTCGATGGCCTGACACTCTTGTTCAACTTGCTGATCCTGGGCATCGGCCTGCTGATCCTGCTCTACGCACACTACTATCTGGCGCCGGAAGAACCCTACGGACGCTTCTACGCCTACCTGATCCTGTTCATGGCCTCCATGGTCGGCATCGTGATGGCCGACAACCTGCTGCTGCTGTGGCTGTTCTGGGAGCTCACCAGCCTTTCGTCTTTCTTGCTGATCGGCTTCTGGTCCCACCGCAGCGATGCCCGCAAGGGCGCGCGCATGGCACTGGCGGTCACCGGTGCCGGTGGCCTGGCGCTACTGGCCGGCTTCCTGCTGATCGGCGATGTCGTCGGCAGCTATAACCTGGACCAGGTGCTGACCAGCGGCGAGGCGATCCTCGCCGACCCGCGCTATCCGCTGATCCTGACCCTGGTGCTGCTCGGCGCCTTCGCCAAGTCGGCCCAGTTTCCCTTTCAGTTCTGGCTGCCCCACGCCATGGCCGCGCCTACACCGGTTTCCGCCTACCTGCACTCGGCGACCATGGTCAAGGCCGGCATCTTCCTGATGGCCCGCCTGCACCCGGCGCTCTCCGGCAGCGAGCTGTGGACCCTTATCGTGTCGCTGGTAGGCGTGACTACCCTGCTCTACGGCGCCTGGTTCGCGCTGATGAAGACCGACCTCAAGGGCATCCTGGCCTTTTCCACGGTCAGCCACCTGGGCCTGATCACGCTGCTGCTGGGCATTGGCAGTCCCATGGCCGTGCTGGCGGCGCTGTTCCACATCCTCAATCACGCCACCTTCAAGGCGGCGCTATTCATGAGCTCGGGGATCATCGACCATGAGACCGGCACCCGCGAGCTGGCACGCCTGGGCGGGCTGGCACGGCTGATGCCGCTCACCGCCCTGCTGACCGCGATTGCCGGCGCGGCCATGGCCGGGGTGCCGCTACTCAACGGTTTCCTGTCCAAGGAGATGCTGTTCGCCGAAACCCTGGAGACACCGGTCCTGGGCGGGCTCAGCTGGCTGATGCCGGTGCTGGCGACCGCCGGCGGCGTGCTGTCAGTGGCCTATTCGCTGCGCCTGGTGTACGCGGTGTTCTTCAAGGCACCGCGCCAGGCACCGCCCAAGACGCCCCACGACCCGCCGCGTTTGATGAGCGCTCCAGTGGCGCTGCTGACGACATTGTGCGTGCTGGTCGGCCTGTTTCCCTCGGCACTGGCCGGCGGCCTGCTCGATCTGGCCACTCGCGCCGTGCTGCTCGCGCCGCTGGAGTTCCATCTGGCGATCTGGCACGGCTTCAACCTGCCGCTGGCAATGAGCGCCGTGGCCTTGATCGCCGGTATCATCCTCTACCTCTTGCACGCCCAACTGCGCCGCTTCATGCGCGGATTCCGCCCGGTGGATGCGCGACTGGTGTTCGAGGCCGCCATGCAACGTTCGGCACGACGCGCCGAGCGCCTGCTGGCTCGCCTCGACAACGCCTCCCTGCAGCGCTATATGGGGCTGCTGCTGCTGACGGCCCTGGGACTCGTCGCCCTGGGCCTGGGCCAGATGCCGAGCCTGGCCGGCGACCAGCCACAGCAACCGGTGGACGGCGTGCTGCTCGTCGGGGCCGCCCTGTTGATCTTCAGCGGCCTGGCCACGGCGGTCACCCACCGCTACCGCCTGATCTCGCTGTTGATGCTGTCCATGGTGGGGCTGCTGGTATCGCTGACTTTCGCCCGCTTCTCCGCTCCGGACCTGGCACTGACACAGCTCTCGGTGGAAGTGGTGACCATCATCCTGCTGATGCTGGCGCTGTTCTTTCTGCCGCAGAAGACGCCCCGCGAATCCTCGCTTCCGCGTAGCCTGCGCGACGCCGCCCTGGCCGGCGCCCTGGGCATGACCATCGCCAGCCTCAACTACGCCGTGCTGACCCGCGACATCAGCAGCATTTCGGGCTTCTTCCTCGACAACAGCGTGCCCGGCGGCGGCGGCCACAACGTGGTCAACGTCATCCTGGTCGACTTCCGCGGCTTCGATACCCTGGGCGAGATCACCGTACTGGCCATCGCCGGCCTGGCCATCTTCAAGCTGCTCAATCGCCTGCGGCTGTTCATGCCACATAGCGACGCCGACGGGCGGCTGTGGTGCCCGGATCGCTATCCGATGATCCTCACCACCATCTCCCAGGCGCTGTTGCCCCTGGCCCTGCTGGTCTCGGCCTTCATCTTCCTGCGCGGCCACAACCTGCCCGGCGGGGGCTTCATCGCCGGTTTGATCACCGCCGTGGCACTGATCCTGCTGCTCATGGCCCGCGGCGTGGAATGGGCCCAGTCGCGCCTCGACTTCCAGTATCAGCCGGTGGCCATCGCCGGCGTGGGCCTGGCGACCCTGACCGGGCTGGGCAGCTGGCTGTTCGGCCATCCCTTCCTGACCTCGGCCTTCGGCCATTTCCACCTGCCGCTGGTCGGCGACTTCGAGCTGGCCACCGCGCTGCTCTTCGACCTGGGGGTCTACCTGGCCGTTGTGGGCGCGACCCTGATGATTCTGGCCAACCTCGGCAAGGTGACCACCGCGCACCGTCCAGTGAAGGACGATCACTCTGCCGACACCACCACCGGCAAGGAGAAACGCTGATGGAAAGTCTCTATGCCATCACCACCGGCGTGCTGAGCGCCTGCGGCCTCTACCTGATGCTGCGGGGGCGCACTTTTCCCGTGGTGGTGGGCCTGACCCTGTTGTCCTATGCGGTCAACCTGTTCCTGTTCTCCATGGGCGGACTGACCACCCACGGCGCAGCCATCATCGATGGTGACCGATACTATGCCGACCCGTTACCCCAGGCGCTGGTGCTGACCGCCATCGTCATCGGCTTCGCCATGACCGCCTTCGCGGTGATCCTGGCCATGCGAGCCCGCGGCGATATGGGCAACGACCACGTTGACGGTCGTACCCGCGAAGAGCGCGAGGAGGGGCGTCGATGAGCCAACACCTGATCGTCCTGCCCATCGTCCTGCCGCTGCTCGCCGGCGTGATACTGCTACGCTCGCGACTCGGCGGCACCCGCCTCAAGCGCAGACTCGGCGTTGGCGCCACCCTGCTGCTGGTGCTGGTGTCCGCCTTGCTGCTGGCCCGCGCAGCCGACGGTGAGATCGCCTACTACGCCCTGGGAGACTGGCAGCCACCGTTCGGTATCGTGCTGGTTCTGGACCGCCTCTCTGCGCTGCTGGTCCTGCTCACCTCGGTGCTGGCACTGGGGTGCGTGATCTTCGCCTGCGGCGGCGACGATGAGCAGGGCAGCAACTTCCACGGCCTCTTCCAGTTGCAGCTGATGGGCATCAACGGCGCCTTCCTGACCGGAGACCTGTTCAACCTCTTCGTGTTCTTCGAGGTACTGCTGCTGGCCTCCTACGCCCTGCTGCTTCACGGCGGCGGCAAGTCGCGCACCCAGGCCGCAGTTCACTACGTCGTGCTCAATCTGGCCGGCTCGGCGCTGTTCCTGATCGCCGTGGGCACCCTGTATGGCGCTACGGGCACTCTCAACATGGCCGACATGGCGGTGCGCCTGGGCGAGCTGCCCGCCGAGCGCACCGGCCTGGTCACCGCCGGCGCGCTGCTGCTGCTGGTGGTGTTCGGCCTCAAGGCCGCCATCCTGCCGCTCTACTTCTGGCTGCCGCGGGCCTATGCCGCGGCCCCGGCCCCGGTGGCGGCGCTGTTCGCCATCATGACCAAGGTCGGCATCTACGCCATCCTGCGGGTCTACTCGCTGATCTTCGGCGAGCAGGCCGGCAGCCTGGCCGCCCTGCAGCAGCCCTGGGTCTGGTGGCTGGCCCTGGCGACCCTGGCCGTGGCCACCCTCGGCGTGCTGGCCGCCCGCGATCTGCGCCTGCTGGTGGCCTATCTGGTGCTGGTTTCGGTGGGCACCCTGCTGGCCGGCGTCGGCATGGGCACGGTCGAGGCCACGTCCTCGCTGCTCTATTACCTGGTGCACAGCACCCTGGTCACCGGCGGCCTGTTCCTGCTCGCCGAGATGATCGGCCTGCAGCGCGGCAAGGCCGGCACGCGCATCGTCCGCGGCCGCCCGCTGACCCAGGGCGGCGCCCTGGCGATGCTGTTCCTGGCCGGCGCCGTGGCCGTGGCCGGCCTGCCGCCGCTGTCCGGCGCCATCGGCAAGGCGCTGCTGCTTGACGCCGCCACGCCCGAGCAACAGCCGTGGCTGTGGCCGCTGCTGCTGATCAGCGGACTGGGCGCCATCATCGCCTTATCCCGGGCCGGCTCGACGCTGTTCTGGCGCAGCCAACAGGGCGAGCGCGACGGCGATCCATTGCCCCGTCAGCACTGGATCGGCGTCAGCCTGTTGCTGGCCGCCTCTCCCCTGCTGGTGGCCTTGGCCGGGCCCATCAGCGACTATACCCAAGCCACCGCCGAACAGCTGGCCAACCCCGACGCCATGGTTCGCACCCTGCTGTCCGATGCTGGAGACGCCCCATGATCCGCCCCCGTTCCTGGCTTCCGATCCCGCTACTGTCACTGCTGCTGCTGGTGGTCTGGCTGCTGCTGGTGCGTAGCTTGTCCTTCGGCCACTTCCTGCTGGGCGGCTTCCTGGCCGTCGTGATCCCGCTGTTCACCTACCGCTTCTGGGACGTCCAGCCCCGGGTCAAGCGTCCGGGGCTGTTGCTGCGCTACATACTGCGGGTGCTCGGCGACATCGTGGTCGCCAACTTCCAGGTCGCCTGGCTGATTCTCAACCCCCGCCAGCGCTCGCGACCGCACTTCGTGGAGTACCCCTTGATGCTGGAGGAACGTTTCACCATCACGCTGCTGGCGAGCACCATCAGCCTCACCCCGGGGACGGTGTCGGCCAACCTGCGCATGGATGGCAAGACGCTGCTGATCCATGCCCTGGACGCCGAGGACGACGAGCAGTTGATCGAGCAGATTCGCGAACGCTACGAGCGCCCGCTCAAGGAGATCTACGAATGCTAGACATTGCGTTGAAGATCAGCCTGACATTGGTGATGGCGGCCCTGGTGCTCAATGCCTATCGCTTGACGGTTGGGCCCAGCCTGCCCGACCGCATCCTGGCGCTGGACACCATGTACGTGAACTCCATCGCGCTGATCGTGCTGCTCGGCCTGTGGCTCGGCACCAAGACCTACTTCGAGGCGGCGGTGCTGATCGCCATGCTCGGTTTCATCAGCACCGTGGCGGTCTGCAAGTACCTGCTGCGCGGCGACATCATCGAATAGGAGAGCCCCGCATGACGTTCTACGTGATTCTCGAGGCCATCATCTCGCTGTTCCTGATCGCCGGCGGCGCCTTCGCCTTCATCGGCTCACTGGGCATGACCCACCTGCGGGACTTCTACATGCGCCTGCACGGGCCGACCAAGGCGACCACCATGGGTATCGGCTGCACCTTGGTCGCCTCGATGCTCTACTTCGGCATCGCCGACAGCGAGCCGGTGGTGCAGGAGATGCTGATCGCCCTGTTCCTGTTCATCACCGCGCCGGTGAGCGCCCACCTGCTGGCCAAGACCGGTCTGCACCTGCGACTCGAGTACATCAACAAGACCCGCGGCCGCCCCGTTGAACTGCATGAAGAGGAAATCGGCGAGACGCCACTCCCTCACGGCGATCCCGAGGAGCGTGCGCCGATTACTCTCGAGAAACCCTCGACGCACTTCTAGGCCCGCCGCGAGACCGGCACGACATGATACGGGCGGCCCCTTGGGCCGCCCGTATCATGTCATCGGTGCCACGTGGTCGTTGCACCGACTAGAGCCAGCCCGCCAGCTCCTGACGGGCGATGGTTTCCAACGCCGCGACATGGTCGTCGCGAGCATTCAGACAGGGCACATAGGTGAAGGTCTCGCCGCCGGCCGCCAGGAAGGCGGCGCGGATCTCCTGCTGGATCTCCTCCAGGGTCTCGACGCAGTCGGCGGCGAAGGCCGGCGAGATCACCGCGATGTGTCGCCGCCCCTCCCGAGCCAGTGCGGCGACTCGCTCGACAGTGGCCGGCCCCACCCACTCCTCGGGCCCGAATTTCGACTGGAAGGTAGTCTCGATGGCCGTGTCCGACAGCCCCAGCGCCTCCTGCAGCAGGCGGGTGGTCTGACGGCAGTGGCAGTAGTAGGGATCGCCCTCGTCCAGGAAGCGCTTGGGCACGCCATGATAGGAGGCCACCAGCACCTCCGGGGCCACCTCCGCGCTCGCATAGGCCTCCCGAACAGAGGCGGCCAGCGCCTCGAGATAGTCCGGGTGGCGGTAATAGGCGGGCACGGTGCGCACCGAGGGTTGCCACTTGAGACGCATCAGAGTACGGAAGGCCTGATCGCAGGCGGTGGCGGTCGTCGGCGAGCCATACTGGGGATAGAGCGGGAAAAAAAGGATCCGCTCGCACCCCCGGGCCTGCAACCGGCGCAGCACGCTATCGGTGGAAGGGTTGCCGTAGCGCATGCAGAAATCCACTTCGACCCGATCCCCGAAGGCCGACTCAAGCCGCGTCGCCAGCTTGGCGGTCTGTTCGCGGGTGATAGTCAGCAAAGGACTCTCATCGAGCCCCTGATTCCAGATACTGCGATACGCCTTGCCCGAGATGAAGGGGCGCCTGCTCAGGATGATCAGCTGCAGCAGCGGTTGCCACAGCCAGCGCGGGTAGTCCACCACCCTCCGGTCGGAGAGGAACTCGCCAAGATAACGCCGCATCGACCAGTAGTCGGTGGCATCCGGGGTCCCGAGGTTGGCCAGCACTACCCCCACCTTGCCCTCGGGCAGTGCAGGGTGCCCCCGCGGGGCATGGCTAAGCCGGCCCTCGCCCGGGACGACCAGTGCGGAATCGGAGGAGTGCTTGAAGACTGCCATGACGCGCTTTCCCTGTGATCGGCTTGAATCGGATGATCCAGCCCCTAGCCTACCATTGCGGGCAAGCACGCGGAATATAGTTATACTATCAACAATATTTGTATAGCTTTTGGTGAAACATGTCGCGTCCCCTGATCCTGGTGCTCGGCGACCAGCTCAGCCACAGTCTGTCGAGCCTGCGCGATGCCCCTCATGGGGCCGTCGTCGCCCTGTGCGAGGTGGCCGAAGAAGGCCGCTACGTACCCCATCACCCGCAGAAGATCGCGCTGATCCTCGCCGCCATGCGCCATTTCGCCGGGGAGCTCCGAGCCAAGGGCTGGCGGGTCCATTACAGTGCCCTGGATGCGCCCGACAATGTCCAGACGCTGATCGGTGAGACCGAACGCCTCGCCGCACTCTACGGCTGCGATGAGATTCGTGTCACACGTCCCGGAGAGTGGCGGCTGTGGCAGGCGATGCAAGAGCGTCGTGACGCCGCGCGGCCCTGGCGCCTCGTGGAGGACGATCGCTTCTACGTCACGCCGGACGCGTTCGCCGACTGGGCCAGGGGGCGCAGCACGCTGCGCTTGGAGGGCTTCTACCGCGAGATGCGCCGCCGCACCGGCCTGCTGATGGAGGGGAACGCACCTCTTGGAGGCCGCTGGAACTTCGACCACGACAACCGCGAGCCGCTGCCCGAGCATCTCGAGGTGCCGGAGCCACCACGTCACCGGCGGGATGCCATCACCCGTGAAGTGCTAGCCCTGGTCGCCGAGCATTTCGGCGACCATTTCGGCGCTCTCGAGGGGTTCCATTGGCCGGTGACACGCCGTCAGTCGCTGGTCGACCTGCGCCACTTCATCGCCAACCTGCTGCCCCACTTCGGCCGCTATCAGGACGCCATCAGCGACGGCCAGCCCTTCCTGTTCCACTCGCGCCTTTCTGCCGCCCTGAATCTGGGGCTCCTCACCCCCCAAGAGGTATGCGCCGCCGTGGAAGCGGCTTATCAGGACGGCAAGTCACCGCTGAACGCGGCGGAGGGGTTCATTCGCCAGATCCTCGGCTGGAGAGAGTATGTACGCGGCCTCTACTGGACGCGCATGCCAGCCTACAAGCGCGCCAATTACCTCGGTGGGTACCGCGACCTGCCCGATTTCTACTGGACCGGTGACACGGATCTGCGCTGCTTGAAACGGGCCATCGAGATGACCCGCGACAACGCCTACGCCCATCACATCCAACGGCTGATGGTGACCGGTAATTTTGCGCTGCTGTGCGACGTGGCCCCCGCGGCGCTGTGCGACTGGTACCTGGCGGTCTATGCCGACGCCTGCGAATGGGTGGAACTGCCCAATACTCTGGGCATGGTACTGCACGGCGATGGGGGCTTGATGGGCTCCAAGCCCTACTGTGCCTCAGGCAAGTACCTCAACCGCATGTCGGATCACTGTCATCACTGCCGCTATGACCCCAAGCAATCCACCGGCGATAAAGCCTGCCCGCTCAACAGCCTTTATTGGCGCTTCATCGAGCGCCACACAGGCCACCTGGCCGATAATCCGCGCATGAAACCTATCCTTGGCAACCTGGCTCGCATGTCCGACGCCCGGCGAACGGCGCTACGTGAACAAGCCGAGGCCTTCCTCGACACACTCGACACCGAACCGGCCTACGGCCGGGGCGCGCACAGCGCAGGCTACGGCTCAGGGGCCGCAGAGAGCCATTGATGCAGGCGGCGGAGTCACGGTCCGCCGATAGAGAGGAAAACAGGGGAGAAATGGTCGCCGATGCGACCGGGAAGGCGGACACGGCCGCCGTGGGGATGTAGACGAAGTGGCTCGGGCGATACCTAGAAGACCAGCGGCATACGCGAGGCCAGAGGGTCACGATAGTGGGTGTCGCGGCCGATCACCTCATCATGCGGCACCTGCTGGACCAGATAGGCGCGATGAATGCCGGCCCGCTTGAGTTCCATGTAGACGTCGTCGAGAGCGCGGAACAGCATCGGCTTGCCGCTGCGAGTCAGCATGTGGCGGCGCCCTTCCACGTCCTCGAGTTCGACCTGGTAGCAATGGCTGCCGGCATGGCCGATCACGCGGATCTCGAAGTTGTCGTGCTGGGCCACGAAGGCCTTGAGGTCATTGAAGTCCATGGGTCCCTCCATCTGGGATCACTGGGTGGATCGGGCACAGCCTGACGCCGCCCGATGACACTCGGATGACCGATCCGTGTCGACCCTATGACCGATGAAGGGGCCCGAGGGTTCCTTGCGTTCGAGACCTACTGGTAATCGGAGGGATCGATCGCCTTGCCCAAGGAGTTTCGATCGACCCATTTTCCGGCCTTGGTTTCCTTGTAGCGGAACACCACGCGATCACCGATCGCCACCGGCAACTCGGCGTCCTCGGTCTGATAGCTGTAGCTCTCGCCATCTACCACCAGTTGGTAGCGATAGAGGTCCGGCATGCCCAGCCACTCCTTGAACGGACCTTCCCGCTCTGCGGACTGCAACTCGCCGCGCGCCTCGAGTTTCGGGGTGCGCCGCCGATTACCGCGCCGAAATCCGCCTGCCATGGTGCTCCTCCAGTGTGCTGTTCAGGGGGGTGGGATTATACGGTGCCGACCGCCTCGCTCAAGGGGTCACTCGCCGAAGGCCTCGCCGTAGCTGTCCGGAGCCAGATCTTCGAAGCGGGTGTACTTGCCGATGAAGGCCATGTGCACCGTGCCGATAGGGCCGTTACGCTGCTTGCCGATGATGAATTCGGCCAGCCCCTGATTATCGGGGTTATCCGGATTGTAGACCTCGTCACGATAGACGAATCCGATCAGGTCGGCGTCCTGCTCGATGGCCCCGGATTCCCGCAGGTCCGACATCACTGGGCGCTTGTTGGGCCGCTGCTCGAGGGAGCGGTTGAGCTGCGACAGCGCCACCACCGGACAGCCGAACTCCTTGGCCAGGCCCTTCAGGGAGCGCGAGATCTCCGAGATCTCACCGGTGCGGTTCTCGGAGAAACCGGGGATCTGCATCAGCTGCAGGTAGTCGATCATGATCAGCGCCAGGTTGCCGTGCTCGCGCACGACCCGGCGGATACGCGAGCGCATCTCGTTGGGCGACAGCGCCGCGGTGTCGTCGATGAACAGCTGCTTGTCCTTGAGCAGGTTGACCGCCGAGGTCAGTCGCGGCCAGTCCTCGTCCTCGAGCTGGCCGGTCCGCACCCGGGTCTGGTCGATGCGCCCCAGCGACGAGAGCATGCGCAGCATGATCGACTCGCCGGGCATCTCCATGGAGAACACCATCACCGGCTTGTCGCTCGAGATCACTGCATGCTCCACCAGGTTCATGGCGAACGTCGTCTTGCCCATGGAGGGACGCCCGGCGACGATCACCAGATCGGAGGGCTGAAGGCCAGAGGTCATGTCATCCAGATCGCGGAAGCCGGTCGATAGCCCGGTCATCTCACCCTGCATGTTGAACATCTCGTCGATGCGATCCACCGCCTTGGCCAGCAGGTCGCTCATGCCGACGGGCCCGCCCTCCTTGGGGCGCTCCTCGCTGATCTGGAACACCAGTCGCTCGGCCTCGTTGACCAGCTCGTCGGCGGGCCGCCCCTGGGGTGCGAAGGCGCTCTCGGCGACCTGGTTGGCGGCATGGATCAGCTTGCGCAGCGTGGCCCGCTCGCGAACGATGTCGGCGTAGGCGCGAATGTTGCTCGCCGACGGCGTGTTGCGGGCCAGCTCGGCCAGAGTCGCCAGGCCGCCGACGGTTTCCAGCTGATCGCGGCCCTCGAGCGCCTCGGAGAGGGTCACCACATCCAACGGCTGGGCCTGTTCGGCCAGCGCGGTCATGACGTTGAAGATCAGCCGGTGTTCGTAGCGATAGAAGTCGCCCGCCACCAGGCGGTCGGCCACGCTGTCCCAAGCCTGGTTGTCGAGCATCAGCCCACCGAGCACCGATTGCTCGGCCTCCAGCGAATGCGGCGGCACCTTCAGCGCCGCGGTCTCCTGGTCGAGCTCGAGGGGTTCGTTCATGGTGACAGGCACCTCCGCTATTAACCTGGCCATCAAAGACGATCGTCCTGATCTCTTCGATCATTACCCACGCCACGCCGGCAAGAAGGTGTGAATCTGCTGGCATGGCACGGGCTCGCGACGGCCGGATGGCCGTCGGCGACACGTCCCTGTACCGCCATCAACGGGCACCCATGCTGGCAGGGGCAAGGATGGACCGGCACATTCTACCCGAAGGTAGCGCCAGGCCTAAGCCCGGAAGACAGGGCAGCAAAAAGGGGCGCGAGGATTTCTCCTCGCGCCCCTGACAGCTGATGGGCTCGGGCTTATTCGGCCACGACCACCACACGTACGGTCGCGTCGACTTCGGCGTGCAGATGCAGCGCGATGTCGTACTCGCCGGTCTGGCGAATCGGACCTTCCGGCATGCGGACTTCGCTCTTGGCCACTTCGATACCGGCAGAGGAAATCGCGTCGGCCAGGTCACGCGGACCAATGGAACCGAACAGCTTGCCCTCGTCACCGGCCTTGGCGACCAGCGACAGCTCGATGTCGTTGAGCTGTTCGGCGCGAGCCTCGGCCTCGGCCTTGCGCTCGGCGGCCTCGGCCTCGAGCTCGGAGCGCTGGGCCTCGAAGGCCTCGATGTTGTCCTTGGTGGCCGGCACGGCGAGACCGTAGGGCACCAGGTAGTTGCGGCCATAACCGGGCTTGACGGTGACCTGGTCACCCAGACCGCCCAGCTTGCCAATCTTGTCGAGCAGAATGACTTCCATCTCGTAAACCTCTTGTCAGTCGCTGCGGCCGAGCCGTGCGCGAAAATCCGCGAACGAGTCGATCAGGGCCGCAAACAGCACGATGAGAATCATGGGCCAGGTGGTGATCAGCAACACATAGAAGGCGATCAGCCACAGCCCGTTCATTCCCTTCAATCCGATGACACCATGTACCAGCGCGATGCCAGCCACCAGCAGCGGCACCCAGAGCATCAGGCCCAGGCCGGGCAACACCAGCACCGCCCCGATGGCGAGAATCGCCATCAGCACCAGCAACTCGCGCGGCGCCAGGCGCAGGGCGTGGAATTCCTCGCGGAAGCCGCCCGGGTTATATAGCCCCGCCTGCCAGCTTCTGGCCAAGGCCAGGCAGGCCACTGCCGCCAGCAGCACCACCAGTCCGGTGACGCCGCCGATCAGCAGTTCGGCGAGCCGTTCGGTCGCGAGCCCCTGTCGCGAGAACTCGTCGAGCATCGAGGCGATCTCGGGCGAGCTCTGGCGGAGCTGTTCCAGCAGCGGGCCGGCCCCGCCCGGGGGCAGAAAGATCCCCAACTGGATCATCGCCGCCCCGGCAAGAGCGCCGACGATCAACGTCTCGCTCCAGCGCAGCCGGGCGCGCAGCACCACCGCCATCAGCGTGACCAGCAGGATGCAGGCCAAGGGGATGACGTCGCCTCGAGTCCACCACCATCCCGCCGGCACGGCGGCGGCGACGATCACCGGCAGCGCCGGCGACAGGCCGCGACGCAGGGCGACCAGGCCGGCGATGGCGGCCCCCAGCCAGAACAGCCAGGGCACCAGGGTGGCGGCGGCCGCCCCGATGACCGACTGGGGCGTGCCGCGCATCATCCAGCGGGCAACGGGCAGCATCACGCCAGCGTCTTACTGGTGGCTATCGGTGTAGGGCAGCAGTGCCAGATAGCGTGACCGCTTGATGGCGGTGGACAGCTGGCGCTGGTAACGGGCCTTGGTCCCGGTGATGCGGCTGGGAACGATCTTGCCGGTCTCGGTGATGTAGGCCTTGAGGGTGTCCAGATCCTTGTAATCGATCTGCTTCACGCCCTCGGCGGTGAAACGGCAGAACTTACGGCGACGGAAAAAACGTGCCATGGGGAAGACTCCTTAGACGTGCGATGTGTGGCTTAGGCGGACTGGGCGGGACGTGACGGCTTTTCGTCACGACGGGCGCGCTTGTCTTCCGCCGGCTTCATCATCGGCGAAGCCTCGGTGATGGCTTCCTTGCAGCGCACAACCAGGCTGCGGATGATGGCGTCGTTGAAGCGGAAGATGTTCTCGATTTCCTCGAGGGTCTCGCCGCGGCACTCAACGTTCATCAGCACGTAGTGAGCCTTGTGGATCTTGTTGATCGGGTAAGCCAGGTGACGGCGACCCCAATCCTCGAGACGATGCACGGTACCGCCGTTCTCGGTGACGACGCTGGTGTAGCGCTCGACCATCGCCGGGACCTGCTCGCTCTGGTCCGGGTGGACCATGAAGACGATTTCGTAGTGACGCATGGATTCTCCTTGCGGTTTGACAGCTTCCAGTGGAGACAACGTACCGCGCCCCAGGGGAAGCAAGGAGGTGATTATCGAAATACACGGCGCCCGTTCGTCAGACAAACGGGCGCCAGTATTCTAAAGAGTGAACGCCAGGTGCGCAAGCTGGAAGACAGCATGAACCCCGCCATCATGGGGTCAAGGATTGTCTTCAAGCTTCCGGCTCAAGCCCGCGAAGCGGGCGTTCTTCCAGGTGCGAAGCACCGCTCTTTAAGCTTATGGCTTCAAGCTTCGTTGCCGGACCACCTCGAACAGGCCGATGCCGGTGGCCACCGAGACGTTGAGGCTAGAAACGCTACCGGCCATGGGCAGCTTCACCAGCTGGTCGCAGGCCTCGCGAGTCAGCCGCCGCATGCCCTTGCCTTCGGCCCCCATCACCAGGGCGGTGGCGGCGGCAAAGTCCGCATCATACAGGCACGTCTCGGCCTCGCCGGCGGTGCCGGTGACCCACACGCCGAGCTCCTTGAGCTTGCCGAGGGCGCGTGCCAGGTTGGTCACCTGATAGACCGGCACGCTCTCGGCGGCGCCGCAGGCCACCTTACGCACAGTGGCGTTAAGCGGCGCCGACCTGTCCTTGGGCACTAGCACGCCATGGGCTCCGGCGGCATCGGCGCTACGCAGGCAGGCGCCGAAATTGTGGACGTCGGTGATACCATCCAGCACCAGCAGCAGCGGCGCTTCGGCGTTCGACCAGCCCTGCAGCCGATGCCACAGGGAGGCTTCGGCCTCGAAGGCCAGCGGAGGGCAGAAGGCAACGACCCCTTGGTGGGCGGCGCCTTGGGCGAGCCGGTCCAGGTCGTCGCGGGGGTGCGATATCACCCGGGCGCCCCGCGCCTGCGCCCGCTCCACCAGCTCGGAAAGGCGACCAGCGGCCTCCCCCTCCTGCAGCCAGAGCTCGCGGGGCGTCTCGCCCCGCGCGAGCAGCGCCTGTACGGCGTGCACCCCGTAGACCGCCTCGAGCCCGCCCGGCACCTTGGGCCCTCGGCGCGGCGCCGACCTCGGCTTCTTCTTCATCGACATGGCGTCTCTCCGAGCATCAACGACGACGCGGACCGCGGCGGCGACGCTTGCGCCCGGACTTGTCACCCTCACCGGCCTGGTCGCCGGCGCCGCCCTTGGGCGCCCCCTGGCCACCACCACCGCGCGACTTGCGCGGCTTGCGCTGCGGCCGGGGCTTGTCGTCGGCCAGCTCGAAGTCGATCTTGCGATCGTCCAGATCGACGCGAGCCACCTGCACCGAGACGCCGTCGCCGAGCCGATAGCTCATGCCGCTGCGCTCGCCCTTGAGGCGGTGCTTCTCCGGCTCATAGTGGTAGTAGTCCGAAGGCAGCGAGGTAACGTGCACCAGGCCTTCCACGTAGAAGGTATCGAGCCTGACGAAGATACCGAACTGGGTCACCGAGGCAATGGTACCGTCATAGGTCTCGCCGAGCTTGTCGGACATGAACTCGCATTTCAGCCAGCTTTCCACGTCACGGGTCGCATCGTCGGCGCGGCGCTCGGTCATCGAGCAGTGCTCGCCCAGCTCGAGCATCTGCTCGAAGGTGTAGGGGCACCACTTGCTCGGCGGCTCCACCGGCGCCCCGTCGGCGCGCAGCACGGTATTGGTCTGGCGCGGCCCGCGGATCACCGAACGAATGGCCCGGTGCACGATCAGGTCGGGATAGCGGCGAATCGGCGAGGTGAAGTGCGCATAGGCCGGATAGGCCAGGCCGAAGTGCCCCTCGTTCTGGGGCGAATAAACCGCTTGGCTCATGGAGCGCAGCATCACCGTCTGGATGATGTCGGCGTCGTCGCGGTCGCGGATGGTCTCGGCCAGCGTCTGGTAGTCCTGGGGCGTCGGTTCGTCGCCGCCGGGCAGCGACAGCCCCAGCTCGTTGAGAAACAGGCGCAGCTTGTCGAGGCGCTCCGGCGAGGGGCGCTCGTGGATGCGATACAGCGCCGGCAGGTCGTGCTTGTCGAGGAAACGAGCAGTGGCCACGTTGGCCGCCAGCATGCACTCCTCGATGATCTTGTGGGCATCGTTGCGCGAGCGCGGCACGATCTTCTCGATCTTGCGCTCGTCGTTGAAGACGATCGCCGTCTCGGTGGTCTCGAAGTCGATCGCACCGCGCTCGTCACGAGCCCCGCGCAGCACCTTGTAAAGGGAGTGGAGGTTCTTCAGCGAGGGGACCAGTTCGCTATACTCTTCGCGCAGCGTGTCTCCCTGTTCGTCCTCGTCGTCGAGAATCGAAGCGACCTTGTTGTAGGTCAGCCGCGCATGGGAGCGGAACACTGCCTCGTAGAAGCGATAGCGGCTGATCACGCCCTTCTGAGAGATATTCATCTCGCAGACCATGGCCAGGCGGTCGACATCGGGATTGAGCGAGCAAAGGCCATTGGACAGCAGCTCCGGCAGCATGGGCACCACTTGCCCCGGGAAGTAGACCGAGTTGCCGCGAGTGATCGCTTCCTGATCCAGGGGGCTGCCGGAACGCACGTAGTGGGAAACATCGGCGATCGCCACCAGCAGTTTCCAGCTTCCGGACTTGGTCTTCCAGGCACAGACGGCATCGTCGAAATCCTTGGCGGACTCGTCGTCGATCGTCACCAGCGGCACGTCCCGCAGGTCGACGCGATGAGCCTTGTCGTCCTCGGCCACCTCGGCGGACATGCCGGCGATCTGATCCTGCACCTCAGGCGGGAACTCGGACGGGATCTCGTAGCTGCGGATGGCGATGTCGATCTCCATGCCGGGATCCATTCGCTCCCCCATCACCTCGACGACCTCGCCCACCGGCTGCACTCGGGTCGCCGGCTGCTGGACGATCTTGGCCGAGATCACCTGGCCGTCCTTGGCCCCGCCACTGGCATGGTGGGGAATGATGATCTCCTGGGCGATGCGCGGATTCTCGGGAATCAGCACGCCGAACTCGGGGGTGTTCTCGCGGTAAACGCCGACGATGGTCTGGGTATTGCGGGCCAGCACCTCGACGATAGTGGCCTCGTCGCGACCACGGCGATCGCGACCGCTGACCCGCACCAGCACGTGGTCGTTGTGAAAGACGCGGCGCATCTGTCGTGGCGGCAGCACCAGGTCGGGCTTCTTGCCGTCGTCACGCAGCAGGAAGCCGATGCCATCGCGGTGGCCCAGCACCCGCCCCTTGATCAGGTCCAGCTTGTCGATCAGCGCATAGGCACCACGGCGGTTACGCAACACCTGGCCATCGCGCTCCATGGCCGACAGCCTGCGGCGCACGGCCTCCTGCAGGTCCTCGTCGTCGAGCCCCAGCATCTGGCTCATGGCCTCGTGGGTGACGGGCTTGCCGTGCTCCTCCAGTTGGGCCAGCAGGTATTCGCGGCTGGGCGCGGGCTTGTCGTACTTGTGGGCCTCGCGGCTGGCGTGCGTATCGCCTTCGAGCGTCCAGTGATTCATGCGGAGTGCATCCTTGGCAGGGTCGGGGACGGCATAGGGGAGATGGCGCTCTGGCGCCGCGGGCATGCGGTGATGCGATAGGGATATATTGTCATGGCGGCAGTATAGCGTCGTGGCGAGACTCACCCAACCATGATCGGGCGCGCCGAGGGACAATCGCCGCGAAGATTCGCGCCTGGCAGGGTCGCTAGGGGTTGCATTTGCGAAGAGATACGGTAATATACGCGCCACTTGCCCAGATGGCGGAATTGGTAGACGCGCTAGCTTCAGGTGCTAGTGTCCTTACGGACGTGGAGGTTCAAGTCCTCTTCTGGGCACCATTTGATACACTGACAGTCAGATCGCCAGGTATCACGCTCTTTAAAAGCTCGAATCGCTCGTGTTTCGCCCAGGTGGCGGAATTGGTAGACGCGCTAGCTTCAGGTGCTAGTGTCCTTACGGACGTGGAGGTTCAAGTCCTCTCCTGGGCACCATACATCGCTTACGCGATGGTCCGGAACACGACGATATGCATGACGCGCCCAGGTGGCGGAATTGGTAGACGCGCTAGCTTCAGGTGCTAGTGTCCTTACGGACGTGGAGGTTCAAGTCCTCTCCTGGGCACCATTTCGCGTTATGCAAACAGAGCAGAGCATCGAGGACTCCCTCCTCTCCCCACATCGCTATATCGTTTTATATCCCCGGCCGCAAACATTGCGGTTTTTTGCGTTTCCGGCTTACAGAACCCGGCGCCCTGCTCATCGCCTTTCTGAGCCACCGATCACTGGATCACTGCCCACCTCGTTCAGTCGAAGCGACCCGGCAGATTCGCCACCGCCTCGAGCCCCCAACCCGCAGCATTCACCCGCCCTTCCAGGACACGCTCGGTGGTATCCGGGAGATTTGGAAAGAAGTCCAGCCCGGTCAGCGCCTCGATGCGATCAATGCTGACCACGAAGCGGTCGAGCGGCTCGTCACCGCGCACCTCCTGGGGCATCACGAAGGCCAGCGCCCGAGGGCGCTCGCCCGGCACCACCAGGATCTTGTAGAAGGCCTCCGGCACCTCCACCAGACCGACCCGGCGCAACATGCCTCGGGTGACGTCCGCATCGAAGACCGGCCCATCGATGACTTGCAGGGTGCCGTGACGCGGCACGAAGCGATCGATCACCACCTCCTCCAGGCGCTGCCAGAGGCGACGGTTCAGGTCAGGCCGCTGCGGGACCATGTTGCTCATCAGGAAGGTGTCATACTGGGCGGAGGGACCATGCACTAGGGCGATGGCATAGTTGGGCGCCAGGTGACCACGGTCGTAGCCGCTACGCAGGTAGCCGTCCGGAGTGACCGGCCACAGCGTGCGCCAGTCGCGACGGAACCCGGGACGTTCGCCAACATCGACCGCGCTATCGGCGCGCAGCACGTAGCTGGCCCACAGCGCACTGACCCGCACGTCCGACCAACCCACCAGGAAGCCGTCATTGCGAAGCACCCGGTGCAGACTCAGCGGCGTCAGTCGCTCCCAGGTCGGCACGCCCATCCAACTGAGTCGCTCGCGCACCTCGCGCTCTTCCATATACCACAGGCCACTGCCCACCGCAGCGAAGAGCACGGCGATACCCAGGCGACGCAACGAGCGGCGCCACAGCGATGGCAGGGGACGACGGCGCGACATTTCAGGAGACGGTGGCAGCGCGAGGCTTACCAACCCAACGAGAACATGGTCTCGAGATCGTGACGGGAATGGACCTGCATGGCATTGAGGGTTTCGGTCTCGCGAATACCCTCGACGTCGTTGAGCCGACCAGTGACCAGTTCCGCCAGGCCCTCGAAATCTCGAGTCCGGGCAATGGCTACGAGATCGTAGCGCCCACAGGTGGAAAACACCTCGCTGATGCCTTCGACCTCGGCCAGCCGCTGGGCCACGGAGTTGACCTGCCCCTTCTCGGTGTTGATCAGGATCACGGCATTCTGCATGGGGCTCTCTCCCTCTGGCATCGGCACTCGGCGGGACTCCGCCATCAATGCCGCGAGTATAACAGTGTCCTCGCCGAGGCAGCACCATCGGCGAACGAGGCGGCGACCTACCACAGCGCCTCGTCCCGCCCCAGACGCTTGGCTATCATGAATGTGCACCCCCGACGGAGAAACGCCTGCTGGACACGACAAGAGCCGGACCACCGGCCATGACCGCCGCCCACCAAGGTGTATACACTTTACCCTAGATAAATGTATACACTATGGCTAGGCTAATAAGAGGAGGACACACCTCACCTCCCGGATAACGACAATATCGGCACTGTCTACCTGCTCGAAACAGTGCACACCGTGACAAGAACCAAGCAGATCAATGAGGAGCCAACATGGCCAACCACAGCCGCCGCGACTTCATACGCCATAGCCTGCTGGGCCTCGCCGCCCTGCCACTCGGCGCCGGAATCCTGTCCCGTACCGCCTTCGCCCAGGAACTACCGCTGCTGGATCCCCAGAGCGACCAGGCCAAGGCCTTGAACTACGTTGAGGTTGCCAGCGACGCCAGCGACAATCCGGCCTACGCCGAAGGCGAGACCTGCGCCAACTGCATGTTCTACCAAGCCGATACCAAGGGCTGCCAGCTGTTCCCGCAGAACAGCGTCAAGCCCGAGGGGTGGTGCCAATCCTGGACCGCCAAGGCCTGATAACGCCCCGCCCCACGCAAGAGGCCCGCGCCTTCCGGCGCGGGCCTCTTCATATCGAGCTCCGACCTACTCCTCCTTCTGCTCATCCTCCGGCAGCGGCCAGTGGTAGCGTCGCACGACCTCGTCGCCCTCCAGGGAATCGAGCTTGACCGGGAACCCCCACAGTTGGTGGAGATGGCGCATCACCGGATAGACGCTGCGCGCCAGAGGACGACGGCTATCCTGAACGTGGCGTAGGGTCAGCGAGCGGTCGCCGCGGATATCCGCTGACCAGATTTGGATGTTGGGCTCGCGGACCGAGAGCGCATACTGAATGGCCAGCCCGTCACGGATCCGCTGGTAGCCGCGCTCATCATGGATGGCGGATACCTCGAGCATCTCGTCCTGATCGTCATCGAGCACCATGAACAGCTTGAGATCCCGGATAACCTTGGGCGACAGGTACTGCTGGATGAAAGACTCGTCCTTGAAGTTGCGCATGGCAAAGTGCAGGGTCTCGAGCCAGTCGCTGCCGGCGGTATCGGGAAACCAGCGGCGATCCTCTTCGGTAGGATGCTCGCAGATCCGCCGCAGGTCGGTGAACATGGCGAAGCCTAGGGCGTAGGGGTTGATGCCGCCGAAGTGAGGACTATCAAAGGGCGGCTGCTGGACCACCGAGGTGTGGGACTGCAGAAACTCCAGGATCAACCCCTCATCCACCAGTCCGTCATCATACAGGCGATTCATCAAGGTATAGTGCCAGAAGGTCGCCCAGCCTTCGTTCATCACCTGGGTCTGGCGCTGGGGATAGAAATACTGGGCGAGCTTGCGCACAATGCGCACCACCTCGCGCTGCCAGGGTGCCAGCAGCGGGGCATTCTTCTCGATGAAATAGAGCAGGTTTTCCTGAGGCTCGGGAGGATAGCGCCCCCCTGCGTGCAGGCCCAACGGGTCCTCCTCGTCCGGAAAGTTCTCGCTACCGTCTTCCCGGGGCCGCCCGGGGATGGTCCGCCACAGGGTGTTGACCTGGGCCTGAAGATAGGCCTCACGCTCCTTCTGCCGACGGGATTCTTCCTCGGCGGACACCGGCGAGGGGCGCTTGTAGCGATCAACGCCATAGTTCTGCAGGGCGTGACAGGCGTCGAGCAACTGCTCGACGGCGGTGACGCCGTGACGCTCCTCGCATTCGGCGATGTAACGCCGGGCGAACAGCAGATAGTCAACGATGGAGCTGGCATCGGTCCAGGTACGGAACAGGTAATTGCCCTTGAAGAAGGAGTTGTGACCATAGCAGGCATGGGCCATGACCAGCACCTGCATCATCAGGGTGTTCTCCTCCATCAGGTAGGCAATACACGGATCGGAGTTGATGACCAGTTCGTAAGCGAGCCCCATCTGACCGCGCCGGTAGGCCTGCTCCACGGCCAGGAACTGCTTGCCGAAGGACCAGTGATGATAGCCCACCGGCATACCCACGCTGGCGTAGGCATCCATCATCTGCTCGGTAGTGATGATCTCGATCTGGTTGGGATAGGTATCCAGCCGATACTCGTCGGCCAGACGCGCTATCTCGGTCTCGAACTCTTCGAGGATCTCGAAGTTCCAGTCGGAGCCGCTGGCAATGGGCTTGCGGTCGGTCATGCTACCTCCTTGGCCTCGCCTCATCACTGGACGGTACGGCGGCGGAACAGTTCGCGGAACACCGGATAGATGTCGCCAGCCTCGACGATCTGACGCATGGCGAAGCGCTCCGGATACTCGGCCTCCACTCGCTCGTACTCTTCCCACAAGGCCTGATGGGCATGAGGCGTAATCTCCACATAGGTGAAGTACTGCAGCCGTGGCATCAGCGTATTGGCCAGCAGATCGCGGCAGGTAAGGGAGTCGTCGTCCCAGTTGTCGCCATCGGAGGCCTGGGCCAGGTAGAGGTTCCACTGGTTCGGTGGGTAGCGATCGCGGATGATCTCGTCGACCAGCGTCAGGGCGCTGGAGACGATGGTGCCGCCGGTCTCGCGGGAATAGAAGAACTCCTCCTCATCGACCTCCTTGGCGGCGGTATGGTGGCGCACGAAGACCAGCTCGACCTTCTCGTAGTTGCGCTCGAGGAACAGGTATAGCAGCAGGAAGAAGCGCTTGGCGATGTCCTTGTGGGCCTGGGTCATGGAGCCCGAGACGTCCATCACGCAGAACATCACCGCCTTGCTCGACGGCTGGGGCTGGTTGATCAGGTTGTTGTAGCGCAAGTCATAGGTATCGATGAATGGCACCGCCTCGAGGCGTTTCTCGAGCCGCTCGATCTCGGCCTTGAGTTCGCTGATCCGCGCAGGATTGCGCAGCACGGGATCCTTGCGCTCTTCGGCCTCCAGCGCTTCCTGAGCCTCGCGCAGCGCACGCCGGATGGGGCCACGCATGGCAATGCGTCGCGCCTGGGCCTCGCGCATCGATCTCACGATGTTGATCCGCGCCGGCACCCCGTCTCGGGTGAAGCCGGCCCGCACCGGGCGCACCTCGTCGAGGTCCACCAGGTTCTTGCGCTCCAGATGCGGCAGCTCCAGGCCGTCGAACACGAAGTCCAGAAACTCCTCACGGGACAGAGTAAAGGCGAACTCGTCCATGCCCTCGCCCTGATTGGAGGCGCTGCCCTCGCCGCCCCCCCCGCCGCCGCCTCCACCGGGGCGGCGCAGACGATCGCCCTCGACGAACTCCTTGTTGCCGGGAGCGATGATGGTCCTCTTGCCACCAGGACCGTGCTGAAAAACGGGCTCAGAGATGTCTCGCGCGGGAATCGAAACCTTTTCGCCGCGCTCCATATCGGTGATGGAGCGACGATTGACCGCCTCCTCGACGGAACGCTTGATATGGGTGCGATAGCGATCGAGGAAGCGCTGGCGATTGACCGCGCTCTTGTGCTTGGCATTGGCACGGCGGTCGATGAAGTAGGTCATGTGGACCTCCTTGGCTGCCACTCGCTTGCGCAGGGCGCCGCCTCGCGGCGCCCTGCTCGGCCCTCGGACGCTACTGCGACTTGCGCACCCTCAGGTACCACTCGGACAGCAGTCGCACCTGCTTCTCGGTATAGCCGCGGTCGACCATCCGAGCCACGAAATCTTCGTGCTTCTTCTGGTCCGCGGTCGAGGCCTTGGCGTTGAACGAGATCACCGGCAGCAGTTCCTCGGTGTTGGCGAACATCTTGTGCTCGATGACCCCGCGCAGCTTCTCGTAGGACTGCCAGCTCGGGTTCATGCCATTGTTCTGGGCACGGGCCCGCAGCACGAAGTTGACCACTTCGTGACGGAAGTCCTTGGGATTGGAGATGCCGGCCGGCTTCTCGATCTTCTCCAGCTCCTCGTTGAGCGACTGACGGTCGAACAGCTCGCCGGTCTCCGGATCCCGATATTCCTGGTCCTGGATCCAGAAGTCGGCATAGGTGACGTAGCGGTCGAAGATGTTCTGGCCGTACTCGGAGTAGGACTCGAGATACGCGGTCTGGATCTCCTTGCCGATGAAGTCCACGTAGCGCGGTGCCAGGAACTCCTTGATGAAGCGCAGGTAGCGCTCGAAGGTTTCCTTGGGCAACTGCTCCTGCTCGAGGCGCTGCTCGAGCACATAGAGCAGGTGTACCGGGTTGGCCGCCACTTCGTGATTGTCGAAGTTGAACACCTTGGCCAGGATCTTGAAGGCGAAGCGGGTGGAGAGCCCGTCCATGCCCTCGTCGACACCGGCGGCATCGCGATACTCCTGGATCGACTTGGCCTTGGGATCGGTGTCCTTGAGGTTCTCGCCGTCATAGACCCGCATCTTGGAATAGACGCTGGAGTTCTCCGGCTCCTTGAGCCTCGAGAGCACCGAGAACTGCGCCAGCATGCGCAGCGTGTCCGGCGCGCAGGGCGCCTCGGCCAGCGTGGAGTGCTCGAGCAGTTTCTTGTAGATATTGATCTCTTCGGTTACCCGCAGGCAGTAGGGCACCTTGACGATATACACCCGGTCGAGGAAGGCCTCGTTGTTGCGGTTGTTGCGGAAGGCCTGCCATTCACTCTCGTTGGAGTGCGCCAGCACGATGCCGTCGAAGGGAATCGCCCCCATGCCTTCGGTGGGATTGTAGTTACCCTCCTGGGTGGCGGTCAGCAGCGGGTGCAGCACCTTGATCGGCGCCTTGAACATCTCGACGAACTCCATCAACCCCTGGTTGGCACGGCACAGGCCACCAGAGAAGCTGTAGGCGTCCGGATCATCCTGGGAGTAGAGCTCGAGCTGGCGGATATCCACCTTGCCGACCAGCGAGGAAATGTCCTGATTGTTCTCGTCGCCGGGCTCGGTCTTGGAGATCGCGATCTGGTTGAGGCGTGACGGATACAGGCGCACCACCTTGAACTGGGTGATATCGCCACCGTACTCCTTGAGGCGCTTGGCCGCCCAGGGGGACATCACGCTCTTCAAGCAACGAGGCGGAATGCCGTACTCCTTCTCGAGCAGCTCGCCGTCATGTTCCGGCGAAAACAGGCTCAGCGGGGACTCCTGAACCGGAGAACCCTTGATGGCATAGAAAGGTACGTGCTCCATCAGCAGCTTGAGCCGCTCGGCGAGCGACGACTTGCCGCCCCCCACCGGGCCAAGCAGATAGAGGATCTGCTTCTTCTCCTCGAGCCCCTGGGCGGCATGGCGGAAATAGGCGACGATCTGCTCGATGGCCTCCTCCATGCCGTAGAACTCGAAGAACGCCGGATAGCGGCGAATCACCTTGTTGGAGAAGATCCGCGACAGGCGGGGATCCTTGGCCGTATCGATCACCTCGGGCTCGCCGATGGCTTCCAGCATGCGCTCGGCCGCACTGGCATAGACCGAGGGGTCCTCACGGCAGAGTTCCAGATACTCCTGCAGGCTCAACTCCTCCTGCTGGATACGTTCGAAGCGGTTCTGCACATGATCGAAGATGCTCATCGATGCCTCCTTAAAGCCCGGGGCTCCGGCCTGGCAATCCTGGCTCAGTGGCCGGGTTCGGTAGCTTCAGCGTAGTCAGCTCGACCGGACGATGGCGCCCGGAATCTTCAACGCAGGCTACTACTTCCTATGAGCCCTCGAACCCGCGGCGGTTCATCTCCTGAGCAGCAGATTTTCAACGCAAGAGCCGCGAACACCTTCTACGCGCTCCATCACAGCCTGGCGGCCAACCGCACGCCCTGATCGATGGCACGCTTGGCATCGAGTTCGGCTGGCTCCAGGGCGCCACCGATGACGTGCACCGAGACGCCCGCCTCGCGCAGCGGCTCGAGCCAGTCGCAGACCGCCTCCTGACCGGCGCAGATCACTATCGAATCGACCTCAAGCAGCCGAGGCTCGCCGTCGAGTCGAATGTGCAGGCCGGCATCGTCGATACCCACGTACTCACATCCGGGCAGCATCTCGACGCCGCGATGGCGCAGCGAAGCCCGGTGCACCCAGCCGGTGGTGGTCCCGAGCCCGCGCCCCGGCTTGCCGTCCTTACGCTGCAGGAGGGTGACCTTGCGCGGCACCGCCGGCGGTGCGGGCTCACACAGCCCGCCCGGCGCCGTGACCGAAAGATCCACGCCCCACTCGTCGCACCAGGCCACGGCGTCCGGCGCAGCGGCACCGGAATGGGTCAGCAGTTCGGCCACGTCGAAGCCGATGCCGCCGGCGCCGATGATCGCCACCCGCGGCCCGACACGCTCCGGATGCTGGATGGCCAGCGGATACGAGATCACCTTGGGGTGGTCGATACCGGGCAGCTCGATGCGACGCGGACGCACCCCGGTGGCCAGCACCACCTCATCGAAACCGTGCAGCGCGTGCAGCTCGGGTTCGGCCCCCAAGCGCACGGTCACACCATGCTTGTCGAGCATCACCCGGTAGTAGCGCAGGGTCTCATCGAACTCCTCCTTGCCGGGAATCCGGCGGGCATGGTTGAACTGGCCGCCGAGCGTCGACTGGCGCTCGAAAAGCGTCACCGCATGGCCTCGCCCGGCGGCGGTCACTGCGGCGGCCAGCCCCGCCGGCCCGCCGCCCACCACGGCGATGGTGCGAGGCTCGGCGGCCGGCTCGACGACCAGCTCGGTCTCATGGCAGGCCCGCGGATTGACCAGGCAGGAGGTCAGCTTGCCCTGGAAGGTGTGATCCAGGCAGGCCTGGTTGCAGGCGATACAGGTATTGATTTCCTCGGCCCGGCCATCGCGCGCCTTGGCCAACCAGGCCGGATCGGCCAGGAAGGGACGCGCCATCGACACCATGTCCGCATAGCCCTCGGCGAGCAGCCTCTCGGCAACTTCGGGCATGTTAATGCGATTGGTGGTAATCAACGGCACCGCGATCTCGGAGCGAATCCGCCGGGTGACCTCGGCAAACGCCGCACGCGGCACGCTGGTCACGATCGTCGGCACCCGTGCCTCGTGCCAGCCGATGCCGGTATTGAGCACATCGGCACCGGCACCCACCACCGCCCGCCCCAGGGCCACCACCTCGTCATGGGTACTGCCCTCGTCCACCAGGTCGATCATCGACAGCCGGAAGATGATCAGGAAATCCGGCCCCAGCGCCTCACGTATGCGCCGTACCGCCTCCACCGGGAAGCGGATACGATTGTCGAAGCTCCCGCCCCAGGAGTCCTCGCGTCGATTGGTCCGCCGACACACGAACTGATTGATCAGATATCCCTCGGAGCCCATCACTTCCACGCCGTCGTAACCGGCCTCCCGCGCCAGGCTCGCGCAGCGCACGTAGTCCTCGAGCGTCCGCTCGATCTCTTCCTCGCTCAAGGCACGCGGCGCACGGGGATTGATCGGCGCCTGAATCGCCGACGGCGCGACCGGTGCCTCGGTATAGGCGTAGCGCCCGGCGTGCAGGATCTGCAGGCAGATGTGGCCGCCCTCGGCCTGCACCGCCGCGGTCACCCGCCGGTGATCGGCCACCTGCTCGGGGCGCTCCAGCGTTGCGGCGCCGGCGAAGACTGCGCCCTCGGCGTTGGGAGCGATGCCACCACCGACAATCAGCGATACACCCGCGCGAGCGCGCTCGGCGTAGAAGGCGGCCAGCCGAGTAAAGCCGTCGGGCGCTTCCTCCAGGTTGGTGTGCATCGAGCCCATCAACACCCGGTTGGGCAGGCTCAGCGGCCCCAGCTCGAGGGATCGGAACAGGTTCGGAAAGGCGATCACGGTTGCGGCTCCTCATATCGAGCGACAGAAATTAAAACAACTGTATGATAGCCTCGCGCGAACCGCAAAGTCCCGGGAAGAAGTCCCGGGAAGACAGCATCCCGTTCCGAGTCATTACCAGAAAGGTCTCAAGCCACCCTCGCAGCATGATGCGGATACGTAAGGGGCAACGGGGCGCTAGAAAGATAGACACGAAAAAGCCCCGCGGCGAGAGCCGCGAGGCTTCTGGAATTCTCAGCAGATGGCGGACCGGACGGGACTCGAACCCGCGACCTCCGGCGTGACAGGCCGGCATTCTAACCAACTGAACTACCGGTCCGCGTGGTGGGCGATACTGGACTCGAACCAGTGACCCCCAGCATGTGAGGCTGGTGCTCTAACCAACTGAGCTAATCGCCCACGCGTACTGCTTAGATTGTGGCGTCATCGTGGCGGACCGGACGGGACTCGAACCCGCGACCTCCGGCGTGACAGGCCGGCATTCTAACCAACTGAACTACCGGTCCGCAACTGATGATGCGGCGCAGAAAACGTTGGCGGACCGGACGGGACTCGAACCCGCGACCTCCGGCGTGACAGGCCGGCATTCTAACCAACTGAACTACCGGTCCACACTCGTTTCTGCTACGTAATCGGGCACTGTCGAGGACAGTGGTGGGTGGTACAGGGTTCGAACCTGTGACCCCCAGCTTGTAAGGCTGGTGCTCTCCCAACTGAGCTAACCACCCCCGGTCACGTGGCGCTGCATTCTACAGGGACCCCGGTGATTGTCAACGCGTTTTTTTCATCGACCTCGATATCGAGGCACGAACTTTCCACAGGACATTCATTCACTTGGCCACTCTCCATCGCCAGACGCATGACGACCGATGGCCTCGGCGATAGCGCGCGCACCCTCCTCGATCAGGCCATCCTGATCGCGACCCGAGGCACGACGGGGCTTCCAGTCATGGTCGCCGTCTTCCAGCCAGTGCAGCTCGGCGGCATCCGGCAGCGCATATCCGGTCACTTCGTCGCGCGTACCGAAAGCATCCCGAGTGCCTTGGATCACCAAGGTCGGGCAACTCAGCCGCGGCCAGTGGTCAAGGCGCAGCGACTCGGGCTTGCGCGGCGGATGAAACGGATAGCCGCACAGCGCGAGGCCATCGGCACCGTCACGAGCCGCCAGCAGACTCGCGACCCGCCCGCCCATCGACTTGCCACCCAGCCACAGAGGGCCGGGCGCCCCCCGCGACAAACTGTCGCGCCAGCGAGCGAATTCATCCACCAGCGTCTCGACCCGAGGCGGCGGCCGCCGCCTGCCCTCCTCACGCATGCGCTGCATGTAAGCGAACTCGAAGGACAGGGTCTGTACGCCCAGGACCGCCAGCGCCTCGCGGAGCCGCTGCATGAAGGGCGAATCCTGACCGGCGCCGGCGCCATGCGACAGCAACAGCCGCCCCCGCCGAGCCTCCCCGGTAATGTCAAGCGGCCCGAGGCCCGGAATATCGTGGCGCTGCGCGAGCGGCTGGCACCGACCGGTCTTCCGATCACTGGGGGCTACTTTTTTGTATTCATCCATTGTATACACTTAGTGACGACAACTATTCTATGCTGATGATGCATGAGGAAATCGATACGATCGCTAGGCCACGGAGAGGGGCGAATCGCTCCGAATTCGACTTGACCGGCATCATCATGTGGGCGAACGGCCTGGGCTAGACTGCAGCCCAAGCGCGTCTCCCTCCACCGCGTTCGATGGAAACCTGACATGAGCAGAGCACTGGAACATCCTACCTACAACTACAAGGTCGTGCGGCAGTTCGCGATCATGACCGTGGTCTGGGGCATCGTGGGCATGGCCCTCGGCGTCACGATCGCCGCGCAACTGGTCTGGCCGGAACTCAATCTGGGGCTGCCCTGGACGAGCTTCGGCCGCCTGCGCCCGCTGCACACCAATGCCGTGATCTTCGCCTTCGGCGGTTCGGCCTTGTTCGCCACCTCCTACTATGTGGTGCAGCGTACCTGCCAGACCCGCCTTATCTCCGACAAGCTGGCGGCCTTCACTTTCTGGGGCTGGCAGGCGGTGATCCTGGCGGCGGTGGTGACGCTGCCGCTGGGCTACACCGAGGTCAAGGAGTATGCCGAGCTGGAGTGGCCGATCGACATCCTGCTCGCGGTGGTCTGGATCAGCTATGCCATCGTCTTCCTGGGCACCATCAAGCAGCGCCGGACCTCGCACATCTACGTGGCCAACTGGTTCTTCGCCGCCTTTATCCTCACCGTAGCGGTGCTGCACATCGTCAACAGCGCGGCGATCCCGGTCTCGGCCATGTATTCGATCTCGCTGTACTCCGGCACCATCGATGCCATGACCCAGTGGTGGTATGGCCACAACGCGGTGGGCTTCTTCCTGACCGCCGGCTTCCTGGGCATGATGTATTACTTCGTGCCCAAGCAGGCCGAACGCCCGGTCTATTCCTACCGCCTGTCGATCGTCCACTTCTGGGCGCTGATCATGGTCTACATGTGGGCCGGCCCCCATCACCTCCACTACACCGCCCTGCCCAACTGGGCCCAGTCGCTGGGCATGGTGATGTCCATCATCCTGCTGGCTCCCTCCTGGGGCGGCATGATCAACGGCATGATGACCCTGTCGGGCGCCTGGCATAAGCTGCGCACCGACCCCACTCTGCGCTTCCTGGTCGTGGCGCTGTCGTTCTACGGCATGTCCACCTTCGAAGGCCCGATGATGGCGGTGAAGACCGTCAATGCGCTCTCGCACTACACCGACTGGACCATCGGCCACGTCCATGCCGGCGCCCTGGGCTGGGTGGCGATGATCACTATCGGCTCCATGTACCACCTGATTCCGCGCCTGTACGGCCGCACCGAAATGTACTCGGTGTCGCTGATCGCCGTGCACTTCTGGCTGGCCACCATCGGCACCGTGCTCTACATCGCCGCCATGTGGGTCAACGGCATCCTGCAAGGCCTGATGTGGCGAGCGGTCAACCCCGACGGCACCCTGATGTACACCTTCGTCGAGTCCGTCGAGGCCAGCGGTCCGGGCTACATCGTGCGCATGATCGGCGGCCTGTGCTGGGTGGCCGGCATGCTGGTCATGGCCTTCAACGTCTTCATGACCGTACGCCGCCAGGAAAGCCTACGCCGGCCGCTGCCCCAGAGTGCCGGAGCCTAACAGGAAACGAGAACGCCAATGAGACACGAGATCGTCGAAAAGAATGTCGGCCTGCTCGCCGTGCTGGTCCTGGTGGTCATCAGCTTCGGCGGCCTGGCCGAGGTGGTGCCGCTGTTCTTCCAGAAACAGACGACCGAGCCGGTGGAAGGCCTCGAGCCGCTCCCCGCCCTGGAGCTGGCGGGACGCGATATCTACCGCCGCGAGGGCTGCGTGGGCTGCCACTCGCAGATGATTCGTCCCTTCCGCGCCGAGACCGAGCGCTACGGCCACTACAGCGTGGCCGGCGAGTCGGTCTACGAGCATAACTTCCTGTGGGGCTCCAAGCGCACCGGCCCCGACCTGGCCCGGGTAGGCGGTCGCTACAGCGACGACTGGCACCGCGCCCACATGTACAACCCGCGCGACGTGGTGCCGGAGTCGGTGATGCCGGCCTATCCCTGGCTGTTCGAGAACACCCTCGACGGCGAGCACATCGCCGACAAGATGCGCGCCATGCGCGCGCTAGGGGTGCCCTACAGCGACGAGCAGATCGCCGGCGCCCGGGACGAGGTGCGCGGCGAACGCGAAATCACCGCCCTTGTGGCTTACCTGCAGCAGCTCGGCACCGTGCTGAAGGACGCGCGCTGACATGGATATCGGCACCCTACGCGGCATCATCACCGCCATCCTGCTGGTCAGCTTCGTCGGCTTGACCTGGTGGGCCTATTCGAAGCGCCGCCGGCCAGATTTCGATGAAGCGGCCAATCTGCCCTTCGCCGACGAGGAGGAGTGGCCACACCGTGACTCGAGCGGCGCCGAGAAAGCCGCATCCCGACAAGAAAAGGGAGACAGCAACACATGAACAATCTCTGGGGTGACTCCCTGTCCGGTTTCTGGAGCGCCTGGATCATCGTCATCACGCTGGGCACCATCGCCATCAGCGCCTGGGTGCTATTCGCCAACCGCAAGACCGACAAGGCCGCGGATGCCGAGGGCAACGTCGAGACCACCGGCCATGCGGCCGACGAGATCGAGGAGTACGACAATCCCCTGCCCCGCTGGTGGTTCCAGCTCTATGTGGGCACGGTGATTTTCGCCCTGGGGTACCTGGTGCTCTACCCCGGACTTGGCAACTATGCCGGCCTGCTGGGGTGGAGCCAGGAGGGCCAATGGGAAGACGAGATGGCCCGTGCACAAGAGCAGTACGCCCCGATCTTCGAGCAGTACCAGCAGGTACCGATTCCCGAGCTGGCCCAGGACGGCGAGGCCATGCGGGTCGCTGAACGGCTGTATCTCAACAACTGTGCGATCTGCCACGGCTCCAACGCCCAAGGCGGCTACGGCTTCCCCAACCTGACCGACGACGACTGGCTCTACGGCGGCGCACCGGACAACATCGTGACCACCATTACCAACGGTCGCAGCGGTCTGATGCCCGCCTGGCAGCAGCTCGGCGAGGACAACATCGCCAACCTGACCCAGTACGTGATGTCGCTGTCCGGCCAGGCACAGGACGCCCAGCGCGCCGAACAGGGCGCGACGTTGTACGCCTCGGTGTGCGCTGCCTGTCACATGCCCGACGGCACCGGCAATCAGGCGCTCGGCGCGCCCAACCTGACCGACGACATCTGGCTGTATCGCCAGCCCGGTCAACCGCTGGAAGCCTCCATCCTTCAGACCCTGCGCAACGGACGCAACGGCCATATGCCGGCCCAGGCGGCCTATATCGGCGAAGACAAGGTCCACCTGGTGGCCGCCTACGTCTACCATCTCAGCCGCCGCGACTGACCGGCCAGACCAGCTGCACGGGACAAGGGCGCGACGCGGCGTCGCGCCCTTCCTCGCCGACCGCCGCACTGGCTAGAATCGAACCATCCCGCAGGGCCGCCGCGCCCTCGCCTCGCCTGTCGAGAGCCTGCCATGAGCGATAAGATCCCCACCCGTGATGTCACCCCGAACGCCGTGCAACACCACTCGCCGGGCGAGACCGTCACTCGGGAAATGTACGCCAGCCGCCGCCATATCTACGTGCGCGAGATCAAGGGCATCTTCCAGCGACTGCGTCGTGGGGCCAACTGGGTACTGCTGCTGGCCTACTTCGTGACGCCGTGGATCCCCTGGGGCGACCGCCCGGCAGTGTGGTTCGACCTGCCCGGACGCGAATTCCACATCTTCTCCGCTACCTTCTACCCTCAGGAGTTCATGCTGCTCTCCTGGCTGCTGATCATCTGCGCCTTCGGGCTATTCTTCATCACCGTGTTCGCCGGTCGCGTATGGTGCGGCTACACCTGCCCACAAAGCGTCTGGACGTTCCTGTTCATCTGGGTCGAGCATCGCTTCGAAGGGCCTCGCAACCGCCGTATCAAGCTCGACCGACGCGCCTGGGATGCCGAAAAGGTCCGGCGCAAAACCGCCAAGCATGCCGTCTGGCTGACCATCGCCGCCGCCACCGGCCTGACCTTCGTCGGCTATTTCACGCCGATCCGCACGCTGGTGGTGGAACTGCCGACCCTCTCGGCCAACGGCTGGTCCTACTTCTGGGTCGGCTTCTTCACGCTGTTCACCTACCTCAATGCCGGCTGGCTGCGCGAACAGGTATGCATCTACATGTGTCCTTATGCGCGCTTCCAGGGGGTGATGTTCGACGCCGACACCCTGATCGTGTCCTACGATACCGCTCGCGGCGAACCGCGCGGCCCGCGCAGCAAGCGCCTCGACCACCAGCAGGCCCGCGACGCCGGCCATGGCGACTGCATCGACTGCGAACTTTGTGTCCAGGTCTGCCCCACCGGCATCGACATCCGCGACGGGCTGCAGTACGAGTGCATCACCTGCGCGGCCTGCATCGATGCCTGCGACAGCGTCATGGACCGGATGGGCTATCCGCGTGGGCTGATACGCTACACCACCGAAAACGCCCTGGAAGGCAAACCAACCCACGTGCTGCGCCCACGGCTGCTCGGCTATCTGGCGGCACTGCTGGTGATGATCGGCCTATTCGGCTGGGCGGTCGGCGATCGCACGCCATTGGGCTTCGAGGTCGAGCGCGACCGCCACCAGCTGTTCCAGATGACCGACGCTGGCGACATACGCAACGTCTACACCCTGACCGTGCGCAACCTGGACCGCGAGGACCACACCTATCGGCTCGCGGCCTCGGGCCTGGACGGACTGACCCTGGATACCCGGCGACTCAGCGTGCCCGCCGGAGAGTCACGCCGGCTGGTCGTGGAGGCTACCGCGCCTCCCACGTCCCTCGAGCATCCCAGCCACGAGATCCTGCTGCGCCTGGAGGCCGTCGACGATCCCGACATCCGCCTCGAGCGCGACAGCCGCTTCATAGGAGACACCCGCTGATGACGGCGGAACACGAGCACATTCCTCCCTGGTACAAGCAGTTCTGGCCCTGGTTCCTGATCGGCCTGCTGGGCTCCTCGGTGGCCTTCAGCTTGGTCTACCTGACCCTCTCGATCCACTACTTCGACGGCACCGTGGCCGAGGACTATTACAAGGAAGGCCTGGCCATCAACCAGCAGATCGCCAAGCAGGAGCGGGCCCAGGCGCTGGGGCTATCGGCCACTCTGCGCGTCGATCCGACCACCGGCGACATCGTGGTCGACCTGGCCGGCGACGATCATCCCGAGCGGCTGGTCCTCAAGCTGATCTTTCCCACCGAAAGCCAGCGCGACCGCCTGCTGACGCTCGAGCACGTGCGTGCCGGGCGCTATGTGACCATCCTCGACGAGCCGCTGCGCTATCGCTGGTACCTGCATCTGCAGCCCGTCGATGGACCGGAGGCCGCCTGGCGGCTGACCGGCGAGGCTCGCTTCCCCTCCGGGGACGAGATCGTCCTGATGCCCGGCATCTGATCCGCTGCCATGTCTTCCACCACCCAGACCGCACGCGCCGATGCCACCAGCTGCTACCACTGTGGCGCCCGAGTGCCCGAGGACGCCTGCTGGACGCTGACCCTCGACGACGCCGTGCATCCGCTATGCTGTCCCGGCTGCGAGGCCGTGGCGCGAGCCATCGTCGATGGCGGCCTGGCCAGCTATTACCGTTTCCGCACGCAACTGCCGGAGCGACCCGACGACCGCCGGGCGGCCCAGGCCGAGACCTGGGCGGTGTTCGACGACCCGGGGCTGCAGACGCGCTTCGTGCATGCCGATGACGACGCTGGCGTCTACGCGACCCTCGCAGTGGAAGGCATCACCTGTGCGGCCTGCGCCTGGCTCATCGAACATCGCCTCAACGCCCTCGATGGGGTTTCCACCAGCGCCGTCAACCTTGCCCACCATCGGGTTCGGGTCCACTGGGATCCCGAACGCGTCGCCTTCTCGCGGATACTGGCCGAGCTGGCGGCGATCGGCTACCCGGCCCAGCCCTTCGAGCCCGACGCCGCCCAGAGCCTGCTGCAGCGCGAAGAGCGTCGGCAGGTCCGCCGGCTGATCGTCGCCGCGGTGGGAATGATGCAGGTGGCGATGTTCTCGATTCCCTTCTACGTGGCCGGCGAGGACGGGCTCAGCACCGATTTCGACGCCCTCTTCCACTGGCTGGCCTTCGCCTTGACCACGCCGGTGGTGCTGTATTCCGCCCAGCCGTTCTTCGCCGGCGCCTGGCGCGACCTGCGTACCCGCCAACTGGGCATGGACGTGCCGGTCTCGCTGGCCATCGCCAGCGCCTACCTGGCCAGCGCCTGGGCGGTGATCGTTGGCCACGGCGACGTCTATTTCGATTCCGCGGCCATGTTCACCTTCTTCCTGCTGTTCGGTCGCTACCTGGAGGTGCGCGCCCGGCGACGCAGCGGTCGCCGCGGCAATGCCCTGGCCGAGATCCTGCCGCTGTCGGCGATCCGCCTCGACGAGGCAGGCGAGGAGCGCATCCTGCCCGCCAGCGAGCTCGCCGCCGGCGACCGGGTGCTGATAAAGCCTGGCCACGGCGTGCCCGCCGACGGGGTGATCGAAGACGGCGAGTCCAGTCTCGACGAGTCGATGCTCACCGGCGAGCCGCTGCCGGTGAACCGTGGCGTCGGCGACGCCGTGACCGGCGGCAGCCACAACGTCGAGAGCCCGCTGACGATGCGCGTCACTCGCGCCGGCCGCGACGCCCGGGCGGCCCGCCTGCTCGATCTCACCGACAGAGCCTTCGCCAGCCGCCCGCGCATCGCCCGCCAGGCCGCCCGGCTGGCCCACCACTTCGTGCTCCAGGTACTGCTGATCGCCGCCGCCACCGCACTGGTGTGGGGGTTCCTCGACCCCGACCGGGCCTTCTGGATCACCCTCTCGGTGCTGGTAGTCAGCTGTCCCTGCGCACTGGCGCTGGCCACGCCGACCGCCCTGACCGCCGGCCATGGCCGGCTCTACCGCCGCGGCGTACTGCTGACTCGTGCCGATGCCATGGAAACCCTGGCCCGGCTCGACCGTGTGATCTTCGACAAGACCGGTACCCTGACCGCCGGCGAGATGCGCCTGGTGAGGGTAATACCGCTGGGTGACGGCGACGAGGAGCACCTGACGGCGGTGGCCGCTGCCCTGGAGGCGCACTCCGAGCACCCCATCGCCCGCGCCTTTCTCCCCCATCGAAGGCGCGGCGTCATCGCCACCGAGGTGCTCGGCCGACCCGCCCAGGGGCTGGAGGGGTATATCGACGGCAGCCACTGGCGGCTCGGCAGGGCGGACTTTGCTTCTCCCCGGTCGACGCCCGTCCCGCCTGGCGACGGCCACTGGCTGCTGCTTGCCGAAGACGGCGAACCGCGAGCCTGGTTCTCTCTCAGCGACCGGCTGCGCGAAGATGCCGCCGAGACCCTCTCCGCCCTCAAGGCGCAAGGCCTGGCGGTGGAGCTGCTGTCCGGCGACGGCGAGGCCCCCACGCGGGCCCTGGCCGAGCAGTTGGGCATCGACGAGTGGCGCGCCCAGGCCAGCCCCGAGGACAAGCTGGCCCGCCTGCGCGAGCTGCAGGCCGAAGGTCAGCGAGTGGCGATGGTCGGCGATGGCATCAACGACGTACCGGTACTGGCCGGCGCCGACCTGGCCATCGCCATGAACGGCGCTACCGACCTGGCCCGCACCCGGGCCGATGCCGTGCTGCTCGGCCCACGCCTGGGTCGCATCGTCGAAGCCCTCGAGGTGGCCCGCTCCACACGCAGAATCATTCGCCAGAATCTGGGCTGGGCGCTGATCTATAACCTGGTGGCACTGCCACCGGCGGCGCTAGGCTGGGTGCCGCCCTGGCTGGCGGCACTAGGCATGTCGGCAAGCTCGCTGGTGGTAGTCGGCAACGCCCTGCGCCTGACTCGCCAGGCTTCCACCAGCGCCACGGAGACCCCATGAGCATCCTGTACCTGCTGATTCCGCTGTCACTGATCCTTCTTGGCCTGGCGGTGTGGGCCTTCTTCTGGGCGGTCCGCCACGACCAGTTCGAGGACCTGGAGGGCCCGGCCCATCGCATCCTGTTCGACGATGACGACAACGACCTCCCTCCCGTGCGACGCTCCCGGCGCCGCGACGCCGGCAACTTGCCCCCCGATGATCACGACAAGGATGCCTGAGTGAATCCCACCGGACTCGACCTGCCGCCGCTGGCCGCCGCCTTCGTTTTCGGCCTGCTCGGTGGCGCCCACTGCATCGGCATGTGCGGCGGCATCATGAGCGCCCTGAGCTTCGCCGTTCCCCCGAGCCTGCGCCATCCCGCCCGCCTGACTGGCCTGCTGCTGGGCTACAACCTGGGGCGCATCGCCAGCTACATGGCGGCCGGCGCCCTGGCAGCCGGCCTCGGCACCCTGATCGGCGTGGCACCGGGCGTACGCTTGACGCTGCAGATACTGGCGGCGCTGATGCTGGTGCTGATGGCGCTCTACATCGCCGACTGGTGGAAGGGGCTGCTGCGCATCGAGGCATTGGGACGACGCTTGTGGAGACGGCTCGAGCCACTCGGCCGGCGCCTGATGCCGGTAGTCAAGATCCCCCAGGCGGTGGCGCTGGGCGCGATCTGGGGCTGGCTACCCTGTGGTCTGGTCTATTCGATGCTGGTCTGGAGCCTGGCAAGCGCCGACGCCGGGCTTGGAGCGGCACTGATGGGTGCCTTCGGCCTCGGTACCCTGCCGGCGCTACTGGTGACCGGCCTGGCCGCCCGGCGGCTGGGCACGCTGATTCGCCATCCTGCCACTCGCACGCTGGCGGCCCTTGCAATCATCAGCTTTGCCCTCTGGCAGCTATGGGGCCTGTGGCCTGCCGACATGAAACATCTCATCCCGTACTGCGATCCTCAGTGACGCGCGCTTGATCCAGCGCAACGCCGAACACCGTCAGGGGCACTAGCATGACGGCATCAGCTCCCTGGAATTGCCTTATGCTCGCCACTGCCCAGGCCGGCTTCGGTGCCGAGGATTACGCCGCGGCCCTGACGGCCAGCAACAGGGCCGACCGGCCCTTGTCACTGCATCTTCGCCTGCCGCTGTGTGTAGGGGGGGAAGCCAGGAATGACACGGGAATGGGAGCCTTCGGGGTTGGCCTGGCCAGGCTGGATCGGGAAATGGTGCTGATCCGCCGCTGCCTGTCCAACGGTCGCCGCATCCAGGCCCTGCACTGGGAAGGCCACGCTCTGCCCGGGATGACCCTGGCGCAGATGAGCGAACTGGCCGACCGCCTGGAGGCGCGCTTCGCCCTTGATACCGGCGGCGACCGTGACTTCATCGTCGAGCTCGACCCGCGGGCCACGGACGTCTTCGCCCTGCGACATCTGCAAGCGCTGGGCTTCAATCGCCTGAGGCTGATCCTCCCCGTCTTCCCTGGCCGGCCAGGCTCCCCTTCCTCTGATTGGGCGAGTCGCGTCGAGCCGCTTTTGGACGAGACACAGCGAGTGGGCTGGCACTCGCTGGAACTCGTCCAACCTATCGGCCCATGGTGCCACTCTCGCCATGCGCTACTCGAGACCTTGCTCACACTGAGCGCCATGGCCCCCCCACGCATCACGCTGCGTCCGTCGGGCACTCTGCCAAATCTGCAGCGACGCCATGCGCTGAACGCCGCCGATGCACTACTGCTCGCCACGGGCTATAGCCTGCTGGGCCCAGGGACCTACGCCCGACGGGGTATCGCGCGGGAGGACGCCCTCGAGCAGGCTCGCCGCGAGACGGCCCGCGACAGGCTCGGCCTGGGAACGGGCGGCGTGTCACGGCTGCCCGATGCCGAGGCCCGCAACACGAGAAATGCCATGACCTATGCGGCGGCACTCGACGCAGGACGGCTCCCCACCGCAACCGGCAGCTGGCATCGAACCGATGAGGATAGCCAGGCAGCGGAACCCTCCTAAGCAAAGCTATGCTCAGGCGGTGACCATCCGCCATAATGTGGCATATATCCTACATCAAGGAGGACAGCATGCCTGACACCGCCGCCGGCCGGCGACGCTCGTTGTTGCACGAGACGCGCTGCGGGAACTGCAGCCTGAGCTCCCTGTGCTTGCCATTGGCCCTCGAGTTGGAGGACATCGATCAGTTCGACGCCATCATTCGCCGCCGCGCCCCACTCAAGAAGGGTGAGTCTCTGTTCCGGCAGGGGAGGGCCTTTACCAGCGTCTATGCGGTCCGTTCGGGAAGCCTCAAGCAGATCACCAGCGAAGGGAGCGGGACAGACCAGCTCACCAACTTCTACCTGCCCAGTGAGCTGGTGGGGCTCGACGGCATCGACGAGGACGCCTATCCGGGCTCGGTGATCGCCCTGGAGACCACCACGGTGTGCGAGATTCCCTTCGACCGCCTCGACGCCCTGTCGGAGCGCTTGCCGAAGCTGCGCGCCCAGCTCTACCGCAGCATGAGCAAGGAGATGCGCGACGACCGACGCATGATGCGCTTACTGTCGCGCAAGACCGCCGACCAGCGGCTGGCCACCTTCTTTGCCAGCCTCTCCGATCGCTTTCGTCGGCGCGGCTACTCGCCCTACAGCTTCCGCCTCTCGATGTCGCGAGCCGATATCGGCAACTACCTGGGACTGGCCGTGGAAACCGTCAGCCGCATCCTCGGCCGCTTCCAGCAGCAAGGGCTGGTGGCCGTCTCCGGCCGGGAGGTCAATATCCTCGACCTGGATGCCCTGATCGAGCTGGCCGAAGAGGAAGGGTGTCACTAGCAAGCTGGAAGCTGGAAGCTGGAAGCTGGAAGCTGGAAGCTGGAAGCTGGAAGCTGGAAGCTGGAAGCTGGAAGCTGGAAGCTGGAAGCTGGAAGCTGGAAGCTGGAAGCTGGAAGCTGGAAGCTGGAAGACAGCATGAACCCCGCCTCATGGGGTCAAGGGTTTTCTTCAAGCTTCCAGCTTGAGCCCGCGAAGCGGGCGTTCTTCCAGCTCCGGGCGAAGCCCGGCTATTCGTTGTGCAGATCGATCCGATCGGCCTGCATCTTCGCCTGCTTCTCCTCCAGGCCGGCGAAGTCGAACAGCTCACGGTCGGCCAGCTGCGAAGGCGCCACGTTGGTCACCGCCTTGAACATGCTCTCCAGGCGCCCCGGATGCTTGGCTTCCCATTCGGCGAGCATCTCCTTGACCACCTGGCGCTGCAGGTTCGGCTGCGAGCCGCACAGGTTGCAGGGAATGATCGGGAAGGCCATCCGGCGCGAGAACTCGGCGATATCCGCCTCGCGACAGTAGGCTAGCGGGCGAATGACGATGTTCCTGCCATCGTCAGACAGCAGCTTGGGCGGCATCGACTTCAGGCTGCCGCCGAAGAACATGTTGAGGAACAGCGTCTCGAGAATATCCTCGCGATGGTGGCCCAGGGCGATCTTGGTGGCGCCGATCTCCTCGGCGTAGCCGTAGAGCGAGCCACGCCGCAGCCGCGAGCAGAGCGCGCAGGTGGTCTTGCCTTCCGGGGTCTTCTCCTTGACCACCGAGTAGGTATCGCGCTCGAGGATGTGGTAGTCCACGCCGATGCCGTCCAGGTACTCGGGGAGTACGTGCTCGGGGAAACCGGGCTGCTTCTGGTCGAGGTTCACCGCCACCAGCGAGAAGTTCACCGGCGCGTTGCGCTGCAGGCTGCGCAGGATCTCGAGCATGGTGTAGCTGTCCTTGCCGCCGGACAGGCAGACCATCACCTTGTCGCCCTCGCGAATCATGTCGAAGTCGATGATGGCGTTGCCGACCTGGCGGCGAAGGCGCTTCTGCAGCTTGTTGAACTCGCGCTTGGCCTTCGCGGCGGCTGCCGCCTCGGGCGCCTCGGTTGAGGACGGCACGTCGGCGGGGCGGGGATCGAACGTCACGGCATCTTGCATGGTCACGGCGCTGCCAGGGCTTCAGGAGTGGAACGGGCGCCTATGCTACCACCCTCGCCCGGGACTGGCGATGCACGGGCATCAGCCGCTGTGGCGGGTCGAGGCGGCGTCTCGCGCCAGCCGCAGATGCATCAAGGCGGTGGTCACCGCCGTGCCCAGGGCGCTGTGGCGCCCCATCACCGGGACACCGAGGCGCTCGGCGGCTCGCGCGAAGGGCGCCACCGGTTCGAGTTGCGGGTGATGATGACGCTGGCGACGCTGGTAGAGCTGGGCCAGGTCAATGCCGGCATTGGGCAGCTCGAACCCCAGCTGGCGACGCAGCGGGCGGTTGAGCACTGCGAGCTCCCGATCCAGCCGCCAGCTCACCAGCGGACGATTGCCGACGAAGTCCAGCAGCCCGATCAGGGCCTGATCCATGGCCACCCCGTCGGCAAGATCGATGCCGCGCAGGCCATGATGGCGAATGGTGTCGGCATCCAAGCCAGCGGAAGGAGCGAGTCGCAGCTCCAGCGACTCGCTGGTCAATACCCGGTCGCCACGCAGACGAACCGCGGCGATCACCAGCGGCTCGGCCAGGCGGGCCTCGCCCCCGGTGTCCTGGACGGCCAGCGCCACCAGCTCTTCCCCGGTGTAGGGGTGGAAGAGCCAGCCATAGCGACCATGGGCATGGCGATGGCGGTCGACCACGCGGCGCAGGGTTCTGAGCATATCGGGCTCCCGTACGACGAGGCGTGTCAGGCCTCTATGAATATTCCAAGTGATAACGGTGCGATATCCGCTGCTTGAAGTCCTTGACGATGTGCAGCGCCTCGCGCAGCAGATCGCGCTCAAGCGACGACAGCGACTGCACCACCACCCGATCCGGTTCGATATCCGAAGCGGCCTCGCCACCCTCGCGCCGGGCGAGCTGCTGCTCGAGTCGCAGCTGGGTGAACAGCGACAGGGCCTCGCCAAGGTCCTCGGCAAAGCGGCCGTCGAGCCGACCATCGACCACCAGGGCGTCGAGGCGTTCCAGGGTGCCGGTCGCCGCGATGCCGCGCTCCAACGCCATGACCCGCACGCCGTGCACGATCGGGAAGATTCCGCCTTTCTTGATATCGATGCCGTGCTGGGGCTTCTTCAATGAGCCGAACAGCGTCAGTGGCGTGGAAAAGCGCAATACCGGGCGGGCAAAGTAGGACAGCAGTAGCTGATCCCGCGAGGCCTGTTCGAAGAGCGTGGCACGCACACCCTCCAACAGAGCCGGATTGCCGGCCACTGCATGGGCGTCGAGCATGATCGCCAGCTTCATCAGGCTGTCGCCGTCGCGCAGTTCCACCCAGCGGACGATGCGTGCTTTCCACTGACTCTCCGTGCCAACCCAATCGGGGTTGGACACCATGATGTTGCCCGGGCAACGCGGATACCCCAACTCGACCAGCGTCTCGGTAAAGCCGGCCATGTGCTCGACGCAGTCCGGCCAGTCCAGGCCGTCGTCGAGGATCAGGCCATTGTCCTGATCGGTCTTGAGGATCTGTTCGCCGCGCCCTTCGCTGCCCATCACCATCAGGCAACTGGCACGGCGATAGCGCTCGGCGATCGAGAACTCCCAGGCCTTGTGGATGATACGTCCGTTCAGGGCCGCGAGAAGGCCCATGACGAAGCGCAGCTTCACGCCCTGGGCCATCAGTCCGCTGACCAGCTCGGGGGTGCGCAGGCTTGCCGCGGCCAGCGTTGTCAGGTCATCGGCCTGTTCCACCTGCAGGCTCACCACATGGCTGCGATTGGAAAAGTGGCTGAGCACGTCGGTGAGCTCCACCACTCCGACCGGCGACGCCTGCTCGGTCACCACCACGCGTTCCACGCGATGGCGCGTCATCAGCACCAGCACCTCGAACAGGTATTGATCCGGGTGCGCGGTGATCAGCGAGAAATGGGCCAGCAGGGCCAGTGGGCTGTCCGCCTCGTGGCCCTCCAACACCAGTGCCTCCAGCAGATCAGTCTTGGTGACCATTCCCGCTCCCTGCGCCCCTGTCACCAGCAGACTGTCGGCATACCCCTCGTGCAGGCAACGCACGGCCTCGGCGATCGTTGCATCTTCAGCGAGGCACAGCGGCGGACGCATGCAGTCCGCGACGCGGGCCAGCATGAAGTCGGCCATGCTTATCCCACCCGTGACACGCCGCTCGCTCAGTAGACGCGTCTTGTGGGCCAGACGTTGGTGGAAGAACGCAGCGAAGGCCGGATAGTCATCGCACAGCCGGTTGAACAATACCCTGGGTAGCAGATAGCACAGCGTTTCCTGTTCGGCGCGGAAACGGTAGCGACTCTGACCATTGAGAATGCTGATGGCCCCGAACAGGTCACCGCTGGTGTAGTGACCAATGCGCTCGGTCTCGCCGGGCTGTGAAGTATCGAGCTCCGCGACCTCCCCCTTGTGGATGATGAACACGTACTGGCCGGGTTGACCGGCCTCGAGGATGATCTCATCGCGATCGTAATAGGCGAGATCGAGCCCCCCACGTATGCGCTCGCGCCCCGTGTCGTCGAGGAGGCTGAATGGCGGCTGGGAGAGATCGACATCGACCATCAAAGAGCCCTCATGACGGAGACACCCTCTCCCGGCATACACTTTTCAACCCATGTTTCTGAACCCAGGGTCAGATGCCTCTACGAGGCAAACACATGACGTAGCCGGGAAGGCAGGACTCCAGAGTAGCAAAGCTGCACCATCGGCCAGAATCTAGACCATGGTGTTATACGCGCGCCACCAACGAGCCGGAACTACTACCAAGGTCAAATCCGACTTTTTTCACACATCCCCTTTACGACTTTCGACGATAATACCAAGGTGCTAATCCAGACTGACCGAGATCAATATGGCATTCGTTCCATGGATAGACGAACGTTTAACAATCAACGGCAATCCACACCAAAAAATCACAGAACCATAAGCAAAACATTGAATTTAATAGCATTCACAAAAATCTTATTTCATCATTTTCTTCTCATGATACGAAAGTCTGCGATGAATTTTTCGAGATTCTTGACCAGCATTGACGATGGGTAATGAGCAAGGACCATCACCCATCGACGACATGTCACGACAACGAACGCCGGGGGAGTGGCGTCGGCCCGCCGCTGCTGCAAATGGGAGGAGCGAATGGGGCATCTCTGACCGTCAAGAGATAACCCATGGCTTTCCCTCTGCGTCAGCACCTTCCCGGCATTTGTCTGCGACTCGTCCGCTCAATCGGTACGACATGCATAGGCTCCACAGGGTCGAGGCAAGGTCCCGCCCCCAATAACAAATGGAGAGCAACACCATGGCTGAAGAGACACCCAACGCGGAAGCCTACTGGAAGGCCAACCTGCGATTGATCGCCGGCTGCCTGGTCGTGTGGGCGGCCGTTTCCTATGGCTGCGCCATCCTGCTACGCCCACTGCTGGCCGGCATTCCCGTCGGCGGCACCGACCTGGGGTTCTGGTTCGCCCAACAGGGCTCCATCCTGACCTTCATCGCCTTGATCTTCTTCTATGCCTGGAAGATGAATCGGCTCGACAAGCAATACGGGCTCGGGGAGTAAGCCAGCATGAGTCAATTCGCCATCAACGTGCTCTTCGTGGGCGCCTCCTTCGCCATCTATATCGGCATCGCCATCTGGGCGAAAGCCGGTTCGACCAAGGACTTCTACGTCGCCGGCGGCGGAGTGCACCCGATCACCAACGGCATGGCCATCGGCGCGGACTGGATGTCGGCGGCCTCATTCATCTCCATGGCCGGGCTAATCGCCGCCGGCGGCTACGCCAATTCCACCTTCCTGATGGGCTGGACCGGCGGCTACGTGCTGCTGGCCATGCTGCTGGCCCCCTACCTGCGTAAGTTCGGCAAGTTCACGGTGCCCGAGTTCATCGGCGATCGCTTCTACAGCAAGCAGGCGCGCATGGTCGCGGTGATCTGCTTGATCGTGGCCTCTGTCACGTACGTGATCGGCCAGATGGCCGGCGCTGGCGTGGCCTTCTCGCGCTTCCTGGAGGTGGATGCCACCACCGGCCTGATCATCGCCGCCGTGGTGATCTTCTTCTATTCGGTGCTTGGGGGCATGAAGGGCATCACCTACACCCAGGTGGCCCAGTACATCGTGCTGATCATCGCCTATACCATCCCGGCGGTGTTCATCTCCCTGGAGCTGACCGGCAACCCGCTACCGCCGCTGGGTTTGTTCTCCGATCACAGCGAATCCGGCGTGCCGCTGCTGGCCAAGCTCAATGAGGTGGTCACTGCGCTCGGCTTCAACGAGTACACGGCGGACGTGGACAACAAGCTCAACATGGTGCTGTTCACCCTGTCGCTGATGATCGGCACCGCCGGCCTGCCCCACGTCATCATCCGCTTCTTCACCGTGCCCAAGGTCGCCGACGCCCGCTGGTCCGCCGGCTGGGCCCTGGTGTTCATCGGCCTGCTGTACCTGACCGCACCGGCCGTGGCTTCCATGGCTCGCCTCAATATCGCGACCACCGTCTACCCCGACATGGCCGGCCAGGTCGAGAACATGGAGGACGCGGCAACCAACCCGATTCTCTACGAGGAGCGCCCCGGCTGGATTCGCACCTGGGAAGAAACCGGGCTGATCCAGTACGAGGACAAGAACAACGACGGTCGTATCCAGCTCTACAACGACACCGAAGCCTTCGCGTCCACCGCCGAAGAGCGCGGCTGGGCAGGCAACGAACTGTCGGTCAACAATGACATCCTGGTACTGGCCAATCCCGAGATCGCCAACCTGCCAGGCTGGGTGATCGGCCTGATCGCCGCCGGCGGCCTGGCTGCAGCGCTGTCCACGGCCGCCGGCCTGCTGCTGGCCATTTCCTCGGCGATCAGCCACGACCTGATCAAAGGGGCCATCAATCCGCACATCAGCGAGAAAGGCGAGCTGATGGCGGCGCGGATTTCGATGACGGTCGCCATCATCGTGGCGACCTACCTGGGCGCCAACCCCCCGGGCTTCGCCGCCCAGGTGGTGGCACTGGCCTTCGGCATCGCCGCCGCCTCGCTGTTCCCGGCACTGATGATGGGGATCTTCTCCAAGCGGGTGAACAACCACGGCGCCATCGCCGGCATGCTCACCGGTCTGGTCTTCACCCTGATCTACATCTTCGTCTACAAGGGCTGGTTCTTCATTCCGGGCACCAACAACCTGGCGGACACCCCGGAGAACTGGGTACTGGGCATCTCACCGCTATCCATCGGTGCAGTCGGGGCGATCATCAACTTCGCCGTGGCCTTCGCCGTCTCCAAGGCGACCGCCGAGCCGCCCCAGGAGATCCAGGACCTGGTCGAGAGCGTGCGCTATCCCAAGGGCGCTGGCGTGGCCGTCGACCACTGAGTCATAATCCATCCCGGCGCCGTAACGGCGCCGGCCCCAACCTTCATGTCGGGCTTCCTGCGGGAAGCCCGATTGCTGTCAGGAAGTTATCTATGATTTGGCACTTGATCGCGGCGATCTTCGCCGGGCTGGGCGCGGCGGGCATCGCCCTGCTGCTGCGCACCCTGACCGCCAAGCGGCTGCCGCGCTGGATCGTGCCGGCCTTCGCCGGCCTGGGCATGATCGCCTACCAGATCCACCACGAATACACCTGGTTCGACCACAAGCAGGCCCAACTGCCCGACTCGACCCGGGTGGTGGCCAGCGAGCAACGGCCGGCCTTCTGGCGCCCCTGGACCTATGTGGTACCGCTGACCACGGCCTTCACGGTGATCGACGAGGACGGGCTGTCGCGCTCACGGGCCGACGACCAGCCGCTGGTGGAGTTCATCCTCTACCGCTTCGAAATGGGCGCCGCCGACCGGCTGGTGCACCGCCCGCATCTGCTGAACTGTGCCTCAGGCGAGCTGGTGCCGCTCGACGACGCGAGCGGCCGCCCGCAGACCGAGGCCATGCGCCGGCTCGACGACGGCGACCCACTGCGTCAGGCGATCTGCACCGCCGCCTGAAAGTCTGATACTCGGGCATCAATGAAGGGCACCTCCGTCAGGGTCGAGCCAGCCGTCAGCAAGCCTCTGCGAAGACGCATGAATACATCCCTGTAGCTCCCGGCGCCCTGCGGCGCTCTCGCATCCTGCTCCGCTTGCAGGCCCGGGGCTGGCCATCCATGGCCAGCCCGTTCGCAAGGAGCTTACTCACCCATGGCGCAGGAGCTCCGCTTCGGCTTGCCCACGGCGCCACTTGACGAGTCGTCTCGTCCCGATGCTGATGCACCCTCGAACATGGACAGCATTCCACCGGGCCTTAGAATGGGCGGGAACCCGAGGGAGATGACCATGTTCGCTGGCTGGCTGCTGATCGCCGTTTCACTGCTCTATATCGCCGTGCTGTTCGCCATCGCCTGGCGCGGCGACCGCATGGCCCGCCGCCACGGCGCCAGCCGCCGACGCCCGGTGATCTACAGCCTGGCACTGGCGATCTACTGCACCTCCTGGACCTTCCACGGTGCCGTCGGCCAGGCAGCCACTTCGGGCTGGTCGTTCGCCAGCATCTTCGTCGGGCCGATCCTGACCCTGCTGCTGTTCTGGCCGGTACTGGCCAAGATGATCCGCGTCGCCAAGCACCAGAACGTCACGTCCATCGCCGACTTCATTGCCTCGCGCTATGGCAAGACTCAATCACTGGCGGCCTTCGCCAGCCTGGTGGCATTGATCGGCACCCTGCCCTACATCGTGCTGCAGCTGAAAGCGGTGTCGACCTCCTTCAGCATGCTCACCGAGGCGTCGGACATCACCCGCGCCCCACTGTTCGGTGACACCGCTTTCTATGTGGCGCTGGTGATGGCCGCCTTCGCCATCCTGTTCGGCACTCGCCACACCGATGCCACCGAGCATCACGAGGGGCTGATCCACGCCGTGGCCTTCGAGTCGCTGGTCAAGCTGGTAGCCTTCCTGGTGCTTGGCGCCTACGTCACCTGGGGCATGTTCGATGGGCTCGGCGATCTGCTGGCCTTCGCCGACATCCAGCTCGAGCTTCAGCGCCAGCTGGCCCAGCAGGACTTCGGCCAGAGCTTCTGGGCCCAGACTCTGCTGGCGATGCTGGCGATCCTGTGCCTGCCTCGGCAGTTCCACGTCGCGGTGGTGGAGAACACCCACCGCGACGACGCCGCCAAGGCCCGCTGGCTGTTCCCACTCTATCTGGTGGCCTTCGCCTTCTTCGTACTGCCGCTGGCCGCAGCGGGCCTGACCGTCTTCGCCGATGGCAGCGTCGATCCCGACAGCTACGTACTGGCCTTGCCCATGGCCGCCGGCAGCGAGTGGCTCGCTCTGCTGACCTTCATCGGCGGTTTCTCGGCCTCCACCGGCATGGTCATCGTCGCCGCGGTGGCGGTGTCGATCATGATCTCCAACGAGATCGTCATCCCCGCGCTGTTCCGGCTGCGCTGGTTCGACACCAAGGCACGGGACTATGGCCGCCTGGTGCTGCGCGCCAGGCGCATCACCATCGCGGTAATCCTGGCGCTGGCCTACGGCGCCTACCAGCTGATCGGCGACTTCAGCTCGCTGGCCTCGATCGGCATGCTGTCATTCGCCGCCGCCGCCCAGTTCGCCCCGGCGGTGATCGGCGGGCTATACTGGAAACGCGGCAACCGCCTGGGGGTGATCGTCGGCATGAATGCCGGCTTCGCCATCTGGGCCTACAGCCTGCTGATGCCGGCCATGATCGGTGCCGGCGTACTGCCGGAGGCCTGGCTCAACGGCGGCCCGCTGAGCGTCGGCTGGCTGTCGCCCACCTCACTGTTCGGTCTCAATGTCGGCGACGGCTTCACCCATGGGGTGATGCTGTCGCTGGGCGTCAACCTGGTCAGCTACATCTTCGTCTCGCAGATGACGCCACAGCGGGTGGTGGAGCGCATCCAGGCCTCGCTGTTCGTCGACAGCGTGGAAACCCGCCAGACCTCGGTGAACCGCCCCTGGACCGGAGCCACCACGGTGGGCGACCTCAAGGTGCTGTGCGAGCGTTTCCTCAGCGCCGACCAGGTGGGCCGAGCCTTCGATGATTACGCGCGGCGCACCGGCACCCCGCTGGACGATAACGCCCGGGCCTCGATCGACGTCATCCAGTTCACCGAACGCTTCCTGGCCTCGGTGCTCGGCGCCTCCTCGGCGCGCATCGTGGTCAACTCGGCGCTGCAGGGCCGCGGCATTGGTATCTCGGACGTGATCTCGATCGTCGACGAGGCCTCCCAGGTGCTCGAATTCAACCGCGCCCTGCTGCAGGCCACCATCGAGAACATCAACCAGGGCATCAGCGTGGTCGACCAGAACCTGCGCCTGGTGGTCTGGAACCAGCGCTACCTCGAGCTGTTCCGCTTCCCCGACCACCTGATCCGGGTCGGCGCGCCAATCGACCGCATCTTCCGCTACAACGCCCACAACGGCGAATACGGCCCGGGCGATCCCGAGGAGCACGTGCAGTTGCTGCTCGACAACATCCGCGAGGGCCAGCCTCACCGCTATGTGCGCTACCGCCAGGACGGCAGCGTGCTGGAGGTCCAGGGCAATCCCATGCCCGGCGGCGGCTTCGTCTACACCTACCAGGACATCACACAGCAGAAACGCACCGAAGAGGCGCTGATCCGCTCAGAGAACAACATCCGTATCTACACCGACAATGTCCCGGCCCTGATCGCCTACTTCGACAAGGAGTGTCGCTACCTCTTCACCAACCGCGCCTACGAGCAGGCCTTCGCCATCGACCGCAACGCGGTGATCGGCAAGCCGCTTCAGGAGGTGATTCCCAGCACCCTGGCACGGGAGCGCGAGCCCTGGATCGCACGCGCGCTGGACGGCGAGCGGGTCAGCTTCGAGGTCTCGCTGTCGCTGGCCGAGGGCATCCGCTACATGCTGGTCACCTATACGCCACACTTCGGCGACAGCGGCGCGATACTGGGCTTCTTTGCCCTCTACCAGGACATCACCGAGCGCCGGCGCGCCGAGATCGCCCTCAAGGAGACCAATGAGACCTTGGAGGAGCGCGTCCGCGAGCGCACCCAGGCGCTTTCCGAGGCCAACGCCGCCCTGCGCCAGGAGAACCGCGTTCGCGCCGAAGCCGAACAGGCGCTGCGCCAGGCCAAGCAGATCGCCGAGGACGCCAACGCCTCCAAGACCCGCTTCCTGGCCGCCGCCAGCCACGACCTGCTGCAGCCGCTCAACGCCGCGCGCCTGTTCACCTCGGCGCTGTCCCAGGAGATGGATGCCACCGACATGCGGCGCACCATCGGCCACATCGACAACTCGCTGCAGGCCGCCGAGGAACTGCTCGGCACCCTGCTCGACATCTCCAAGCTCGACGCCGGGGCGCTGACGCCGCGGCGCAGCCACTTCGCTCTGGCCGACGTCTTCCGCCCGCTGCGCGCCGAGTTCGAGGTGATGGCCGAGGACCGCGGCCTCGACCTGGTGGTGGTCTCCACCGGGCAATGGGTCGACAGCGACGCCCAGATGCTCCGGCGCATCGTGCAGAACTTCCTGTCCAACGCCATCCGCTACACCCAGGAGGGCCGAGTGCTGCTGGGCTGCCGGCGCCACGGCGAGCGGCTATCGATCGAGGTGTGGGACTCGGGCCCGGGTATTCCCGAGGCCAAGCAGGCCGAGATCTTCCAGGAGTTTCGCCGCCTGGACCAGGCCTCGCGCCACAAGGAAAGCGAGAAGGGCCTCGGCCTGGGGCTGTCGATCGCCGACCGCATGAGTCGGGTGCTCGACCACCCGATCCGGGTGCGTTCCTGGGAAGGCGTGGGCACCATGTTCGCGGTCAGCGTGCCAGTGGTGGCCGCCCGCGAGCAGGAACGGGCCGAGGAGTCCCGGCCGCGGCGTGCCGGCAACAAGCTGTCCGGCAAGCGTATCCTGTGTATCGACAACGAGTCGCTGATCCTCGAGGGCATGAAGGCGATGCTTTCCGGCTGGGGCTGCGAGGTCTTCACCGCCACCTCGATCGGCGGGGCCAAGTCGGTGCTGCGCCACCTCGATGAGGACCCGGACGCGATACTGGCCGACTATCACCTGGACAATGAAGTCACCGGCCTGATGGCCATGGAGGCGCTCGGCGAGCGCCTGCAGGGCGCCGTGCCCGGCATCGTGATCACCGCCGACCGCACCGAGGAAGTCGCCGAGACGATCAAGCGCGCCGGCTATCAGCTGCTGCTCAAACCGGTGCGCCCCGCCGCCCTGCGCGCCCTGCTGACCCGCACGCTCCAGGCCAGCCGCGCGCCAAGCGCATAGCTGGAAGCTGGAAGCTGGAAGCTGGAAGCTGGAAGCTGGAAGCTGGAAGCTGGAAGCTGGAAGCTGGAAGCTGGAAGCTGGAAGCTGGAAGCTGGAAGCTGGAAGCTGGAAGACAGCATGAACCCCGCCATCATGGGTCAAGGGTTTCTTCAAGCTTCCCGCCTACGGCCGCGAAGCGGACGATCTTGCAACTCCGGGCGAAGCCCGGCCGGGTTGTTCTTCCAGCTTCAAGCTTTCAGGCGCGAAGCGCCGCTCTTCAAACTCCTGACCGAAGGTCAGGACTCGACCTTGGGCGGCTCGACCTCTAGCTTCTGGGCCGCGATCACCGCCTGGGTGCGGGAGTGCACGCCGAGCTTGCGCAGGATGGCGGTAACGTGAGCCTTGATGGTGGCCTCGGACACGTTGAGCTCGAAGGCGATCTGCTTGTTGAGCAGGCCCTCGGTGAGCATGTTGAGCACCCGAAACTGCTGGGGCGTCAGCGAGGCGATGGCCTCGGCGAAGCGAGCCTCCTCCTCGTCGGCCTCGCCCAGCGCTTCAGCCATCTCCTCGGGCAGCCACACCTCGCCGTCGAGGATCTCGCCCACCGCCTCGGCGATCAGCGACAGCGACGACGATTTGGGAATGAAGCCGGAAGCGCCATAGTCGATGGCGCGACGCACGACGTGCAGCTCATCGCTCCCCGAGACCACGGCCACCGGGATGTCCGGAGTCTGGCCGCGCAGCTGGATCAGCCCGGAGAAGCCATGCGCCCCCGGCATGTGCAGGTCAAGCAGGATCAGGTCAGCGTCCGGATGCCGGGTGACGACCTCGGTGGTGGCCTCCATGGTGTCCGACTCGACGATCTCGGCCTGGGGGGCCACCTGGCGCAGCGCCTGTGTCAGGGCAGCGCGGAACAGCGGATGATCATCGGCGACGATGAACTTCTGGGCAAAGGCCATGGATTCTCCTCCGGATCCGGGAGCAGCGGGGGGCCGGCCGCCGCCCGCGGGACGCTTTGATCGTTTACAGCATGTTACCCCATGGCCGAGGCGATGCCCAACCACTCATGACTATTGTCGACATTCTGTCCCGCGCCATGAAGAAACCGGCCATGATGGCCGGTTCCCGGGTTCGCGAGGCTCCTCGCAAGGAGCCTGTCATCCGCGGTTGGCGCGATGCTCGATCAGCTCGTCGACCACCGACGGATCCGCCAGGGTGCTGGTATCGCCAAGCCCGTCGCACTCGTTGGCGGCGATCTTGCGCAGGATGCGGCGCATGATCTTGCCCGAGCGGGTCTTGGGCAGGCTAGGCGCCCACTGGATGACGTCCGGCGAGGCGATAGGACCGATGTCCTTGCGCACCCACTGGGTCAGCTCCTTCTTGAGCTCGTCGCTGGGCTCCACGTCATCGGCCAGGGTCACGTAGATATAGATGCCCTGCCCCTTGATGTCATGGGGGAAACCAACCACGGCGGCCTCGGCCACGGACTCGTGAGCCACCAGCGAGGATTCGATCTCGGCGGTGCCCATGCGGTGGCCGGAGACGTTGAGCACGTCGTCCACGCGGCCGGTGATCCAGTAGTAGCCGTCCTCGTCGCGGCGACAGCCGTCGCCGGTGAAGTACATGCCCTTGTAGGTCGCGAAGTAGGTCTGCAGGAAACGCTCGTGATTGTTCCAAATCGAGCGTGCCTGGCCCGGCCAGGCGTCGAGGATCACCAGGTTGCCCTCGGTGGCACCCTCCAGGATGTTGCCCTGGTTGTCGACCAGCGCCGGCTGCACGCCGAAGAACGGCAGGGTCGCGGAGCCCGGCTTGAGGTCGGTGGCGCCCGGCAGCGGGGCGATCATGATGCCGCCGGTCTCGGTCTGCCACCAGGTATCGACAATCGGGCAGCGCTCCTTGCCGATCACGCGATAGAACCACTCCCAAGCCTCCGGGTTGATCGGCTCGCCTACCGACCCCAGCAACCGCAGACTGTCCCGGGAGCTGGAATCCATGACATGGTCGCCATGCGCCATCAGGGCGCGCACCGCGGTGGGTGCGGTGTAGAGGATGTTGACCTTGTGCTTGTCGACCACCTCGCCCATGCGGCCGGTGGTTGGATAGCTGGGCACGCCCTCGAACATCAGGGTCGTGGCGCCGTTGGCCAGCGGGCCGTAGACGATATAGCTGTGGCCGGTGACCCAGCCCACATCGGCAGTGCACCAGTAAATCTCGCCTTCCTGATAGTCGAAGACGTACTGGTGAGTCATGGCCGCGTGTAGCAGGTAGCCGCCGGTAGTGTGCTTGAGCCCCTTGGGCGCGCCGGTGGAGCCGGATGTATAGAGGATGAACAACGGATCCTCGGCGTTCACTTCCTCGGCCGGACAGTCGGTGGCCTGCTGATCGACCAGCTCGTGGAACCAGACGTCGCGTCCTTCCTTCCAGTCGATCTCGCCGCCGGTGCGCTGAACCACCAGCACCTTCTCGGCCACGTCGGTACCGTCGCGGGTCAGGGCCGCATCGACGTTGTCCTTGAGCGGCACATGCTTGCCACCGCGCACCGACTCGTCAGCGGTGATCACCAACTTGGAGCCGGCGTCCTTGACCCGCTGGGCCAGGGCATCCGGCGAGAAGCCGCCGAACACCACGGAGTGCACGGCACCGATGCGGGCACAGGCCAGCATGGCCATGGCGGCCTCGGGGATCATCGGCATGTAGAGGGTAACGGTGTCCCCCTTGGTCACGCCCAGCGACTTGAGAGCATTGGCCAGCTGGCAGGTACGCTCGTATACCTGGCGGTAGGTCAGGGTCTTGGCATCGTTGGGATCATCGCCTTCCCAGATGATCGCGGTCTGGTCGCCGCGGGTTTCCAGGTGGCGATCCAGGCAGTTGACGCTGGCGTTGAGTCGGCCGTCCTCGAACCACCGGATATCGACGTTGTGGGTATCAAAGACGGTGTGCTTGATCTTGGTCGGCGCCTGGAACCAGTCGAGGCGTTCGGCCTGCTCGGCCCAGAAGCCTTCCGGATCATCCAGCGAGCGCTGGTACATGGCCTGGTAAGTTGCCTTGTCGGCCCAGGCCTTGGCGGCGATGTCCTCGCGTACCGGATAGACGTGCGGTTGATCACTCATGGAATTGCCTCTGTCCTCGGGGTGGCCCCTTCAGGTTGACGATGCCGGTCGAGGCGACCGGCGCCATAAGATGATTTCAGCATAACCCCCCGATGATCCGCCTTCCCCTTAGACATTGGTATGAACATTTTTCTTTTTTATAACAAACAGTTAAGCCTGTTTTTCAAGCTCCCTTAGGCCACAGTAGACCAAGGTCTGAGCGCAGTGTCGGCAGCGATAGGCGCGTCCCGAGCGTACCAGGGCATGACGCCTGGCGGAAAAGGCATGCTCCCGGCAGCCACAGCGATAGCGATGAGGCGCGGGGCTCGAGCGCGCCGTGTCGAAGCGATGGGTGACCCGCGGCGCCAGCCCGAACAGTCGGCGCATCACGGTGCGCCACTCATGGCCGTGGGGCCTGGTCCGATGACCATCCTCGAGGTGATGCACCAGCCAGTGTGCCATCTCATGGGGCACCACCTCGACCAGGAAGGCGTGGCAATTCTCCTCGAGCAACACCGGATTGAAGCGCAGCCCACCGCGTCCGAAATGCGCCTGGCCGGCGGAGCGGCCACGCAGATCCAGCCATACTCGGGGCCGTGGCAGCCCCGGATGCACGTCGAGACACAGCGCATAGGCCGCCTCGACACGGTCGAGCAGCGCCGTCCGGCGGGCCTCGGTATCGAGGCCCGCCAGCCACTGGGGATCGGGGTCAGGCAGCGCGGGAGACGTCATGGGATGCTAGAATGGTGCCCCGTTGAGATGGCGTAAAGCCCCGCGCGACGATACCTGCGAGTGAGAGACATGTCAGACGACAAGCCCCAGCCCCTGCCGCTCCTCGACGACGAGTCTCTGGAGCGGCTCGACGACTTCCTCGAGTCCGAGCGCGTGGACGCCGACGCGCTCGACTTGATCGGCACCCACGGTTTCCTGGTCGCACTGGCCGTGGCACCCCGCGATACGGCACCGGCCACCTGGGTCGCGGAACTGTTCCACGGCGAGCCGGACTTCACCGACGACACCGAGCGCGAAGACGTACTGGGGATGCTGGAGCGACTGCGGCATACCGCTATCGAGGTGCTGGAAGGCGGCGGGCTGCCCGAGCTGCCCTTCGACCTGGAGCTGGGCGGCCTGCCCCCCGAGGAAACCCCCATCGGCGACTGGTGCGCCGGTTTCATGGAAGGCGTGTTCCTCGACGAGACCGCCTGGTTCGCCGACGACGAGGAAGCCGCCGCCACCCTGCTGCTGCCCTTCATGCTGCTCTCGGGGCTGTTCGCCGAGGAGCCGGACATGGCCGAGCTGGCAAAGGACGGCGAACGCCTGGAAGGCCTCACCGCCCAACTACCCGAGCTGGTGCTGGATCTCTACCTGCACTACCGGGTGCCGCCGGAAACGCCCAAGCCCAAGCCCCGACGCAAGCAGGCTGCCGGCCAGAACAAGGGGAAAGACAGGGGCAAACCCAAACGCAAGAAGTAAGCTGGAAGACAGCATGAGCCCCGACATCATGGGGCCAAGAGTTTTCTTCCAGCTTCAAGCTTATAACTTACAGCTCCGGGCTCCGGGCGCAGCCCGGGCGGGGTCAGCGTAACCGCGTCAGCAGCCCGTCGAGGGTCCCGTAGAGCCACTCCCTGAAACGCTGCCAGCGTGAGCGACGGGCCCAGTCCTCGCGGCGAATCTCCCGGCTGGCGGCGAAGTTACGCTGGAAAAGCTCGGCCACTTCGGCGGCGAAACGGGCATCCTCCACCTCCTGGTTGGCTTCCAGGTTCCACTGCAGGCTCCAGTGATCGAAGTTGCACGACCCCAGGCTGACCCAGTCGTCGGCCAGGGTGAACTTGGCGTGGATGAAGGACGGCTGGAACTCGAAGATTCGCACCCCGGCCCGCAGCAGACGGCCGTAGAAGCGTTGTCCGGCATAGCGGACCCCGGGATGGTCATGGCGGCCGCCGGGCAGCAGCAGGCACACCTCCACGCCCCGTCGCGCGGCCCGCAACAGCCGCCGACGCAGCGTCAGGGTCGGCACGAAATAGGGCGTGCAGATCCAGATGCGTCGCCTAGCACCGCTAACCTGACGCTGCAGGGAGTGGCGAATGGCCTGATAGCGATAGCCTTGCCCCCATACCACTCGACCGCGCATGCCGCGGTGGCCTGGCCGGATGGCGGAGGCGCCTTCCAGCCCATGTACCAGCGCCGCCGCTCCCGCGCCGCGGCTCATCGGTGAATCCCACAGACTCGAGAACAGCCGCATCCAGTCCGCCACCACCGGCCCTTCGATGCGCACCGCCACCTCGTACCAGGCCTCCAGGAATTCGTCGACCACGCCGAAGCCGCCGGTGAAGGCCACCTCGCCGTCCACCACCACCAGCTTGCGGTGGTCGCGGGTCAGATTCCGCGCCAGCGAATGCAGGCCCAGGGGATTGAACCAGCGCAACGCCACCCCGGCCGCTTCCAGCCGTCGACGGTCCTCGGCGGCGAGTCCCATGGCACCGTAACCGTCGAGCAGCAGCAGAACCGCCACGCCGCGCGCCGCGGCTCGGGCCAGCACCTCGATCACCTCGCTGGCCAAGCGCCCCGACTCCATCAGGTAGAGCTCGATCAGCACCGAGTGCCGGGCATCGTCCACGGCCTCGAACATGGCCGGCAGGAAGCGTGCCGCCTCGGGCAGCAGCTCGAAATGGTTACCGTCCCGCCACATGCCGTGCATGGCACCTCCCTGGCCGCGACTGCGGCCTTCATTGACGCACGTTTTCCCGACGGGAGAAAGCTGGCTACTGCGGCACCGCTGCCTTGGATACAGGCCGAGGCCGAGCCATCGCGCCCCCTGACCCAGCCTGCCGCGCAGGCGTATACTGGCCGCACATGTGACTACACAGGCAACCGGATGGCCTTCTCGTCTCGAGCATGGCGTTCCCCACTGCGCCGGCTTCTTGCCGCCTGGGTCCGGGTGCGGCGAATCGAGCCGTCACCCGAGACGCTGGATCTCTCCTCCGATATCCCGACCCTCTACGTGCTCCCCAGGCCCGCGCTATCCGATGCCCTGCTGCTGGAAAGCCTGACCGAACGCCACGGTCTGCCACCCGCCGCGGCCAGCCACTCGCTGGGCACGCTGGACGTCCCCGCGCTGCTCGCCCTGCCCGCTCCCCGTCGTCGACGGCGCCCTACGGCACTGCGGCAACTGATCGACAGCGGCCAGAATGTACAGTTGGTGCCGGTCAGCGTGTTCTGGGGCCGCGCCCCGGGCAAGCGCTTCGGCGTCTGGCACCTGCTGGCCGCCGACGGCTGGCGACTCCCTGGCCGCCTGCGCCGACTGCTGGCGGTGCTGGTCAACGGCCGCGACCTGGAGGTGCACTTTGGCGCGCCATTGTGGCTCTCCGAACTCACCGACGGCCGCGACGCCGGCGTCATCGAGCGCAAGGCCGCACGCCTGTTGCGGGTCCATTTTCGCCGCCTCCGCAGTCGCGTGCTGGGGCCCGATCTCTCCCATCGCCGTACCCTCATCGAGGGCGTGGTGGCAAGCCCCGAGGTCGAGCGGACGATCGTCGAGCTGGCCGGCGACGCCCCGGCGACCCAGGCTCGACTACGCCGCCGGGCGCGCCGCTACGGCGGCGAGATCGCCGCCAACATGAGCTACCCGGTGCTGCGCTTCCTCGACGGCCTGCTCGGAAGGCTGTGGAACCGACTCTACGACGGCGTCGACGTGCACGGCATCGAGCGCGTCACCGCCCTTGCCGGCAGACACACCCTGGTCTACGTGCCCTGCCATCGCAGCCACATCGACTACCTGCTGCTCTCCTACGTGCTCTATGCGCAGGGATTGATGCCGCCGCACATTGCCGCCGGCCGCAATCTGAACATGCCGCTGATCGGTCCCCTGCTACGCCGCGGCGGGGCTTTCTTCATGCGCCGCAGCTTTCGTGACCAGCCGCTCTACACCAGGGTCTTCGACGAGTACCTGCACCGCCTGCTGTCACGCGGCCATAGCCTGGAATACTTCATCGAGGGCGGCCGCTCGCGCAGCGGCCGCCTGTTGGCGCCTCGCCCAGGGATGCTGGCCATGACCCTGGGCTCCTTCCTGCGTCGCCCGGCCAGCGACGGCCGCCCGCTGTCGTTCATTCCGGTCTACATCGGCTATGAGCGGATCCTCGAGGAGGCCAGCTATCAGCGCGAGCTGGGCGGTGGCGCCAAACGCAAGGAGAGTCCGCTGGCGCTGCTCGGCGTGCTGGGCCGGCTGCGTCAGCCCTACGGTCGGGTCACGGTGAACGTCGGCGAGCCGTTGGCCCTCGACGCCTTCCTGGACGAGTGCCAGCCCGACTGGCGCCAGGATATCGGCGAGCCTCGCCCGGCCTGGCGCACCGGGGCGGTCTCCCGGCTGGGCGAAACCCTGGCGCGACGCATCAACGCCGCCGCCACGCTCAACCCGGTGAACCTGGTCGCCCTGAGCCTGCTGGCCACGCCCCACCGAGCCATCGAGGCAGAGCTGCTCGAACGCCAGCTGGCACTGCTGGCCAGACTCCGGCGGCCACGCCCCGGCGACGAGAGCCATCCCCTGCCTGCCGGCACGCCCCGCGACTGGATCGACCATGCTCGGGCCCTGGGGCTGCTGAACTATCGCCCTCACCCCCTGGGCGACCTGGTCACCGCCGACGAGCGACAGACCGGCCGCCTCGCCTGGTATCGCAACAACGTGCTGCACCTGTTTGCCCTGACCGGGCTGGTCGCCTTCGCCTTCCGCCACCATGTTCGCCATCGGCGCGACGCCCTGGCAGAGCTCCTGGCGCCGGGCTGGCCGGTGCTGGTGCACGAGCTCTCGATCGAGCCACCGGCCGCGTTCGACGAGGCGCTGGATGCGGCCCTCGAACGGCTCGCCGAGGTCGGGCTGCTGGTCGCCGACGGCCACGGCTGGAAGCGCGCCGAGAATCTGGCCGAGGCCGAGCAGCTGCGAATGCTGGGGCGGCTGATGCGGCCATCGCTGGAACGAGGCTACCTGCTGGTCGCCGCCCTGCTCGGCGAGGCTCCGGGCCACTTCGATCACGCCGAGCTGTCGAATCACGCTCGCCAGCTTGCCGAACGCCTGGCGCAGCTTACCGGTCGCGACGCGCCGGAGTTCTTCGACCCACGGCTGTTCGACGGCCTGGTGGAAAGCTTGGAACGCGAGGGCTGGCTGACGGTCTGCGACGATCGCCTCCACTATCAGGAGCGTCTGCGCGAGGCGGCTCGACGCAGCCGGACGCTGTTCGACCCGGCACTGCGCCATCGGCTAGAGCGAGTCGCCGCCCGGGGCAGCGGCGACTCCGAGGAGGGTGAGACGACGCTGGGCAACTAGCGGGAATCAGTCGTTGAGGGAGCGGTGGACGTAGAGATCGTATCGGCTGGTCTTTCCCTCCAGCACGTGGCGCGGGGCTGGGCCTTCGATGGGCGGGGCCTTGCGCGGGCGCTTGACCACCACTCGGTGGGTCGCCACGTCCAACGCCGCTTCCAGCAGCCTAGGCGCGTCGGCATCGTCGCCGGCGAGCTCGCGGAACAGCCGCATCTCCTTCTTGACCAGCGCCGACTTCTCGCGGTGGGGAAACATCGGGTCTAGGTGGATGACCTGGGGCGCGATGCCGGCTTCCGCCACCAGGATGGCGAGCTGGCGGCTCGCATCGCCATGGGCCAGATGCAGGCGAGCGGCGATTCCGGCGGTGTCTGCATCCGCCCGGGCGCGGGCCAGGCCGTCATCGAGCAGGGCCGCGATGGCCGCCACCCGCTCCACCATCAGCACCTCGGCGCCGAGCGTGGCCAGCACGAAGGCATCGCGGCCAAGCCCGGCGGTGGCGTCTACCACCGTGGGCGTCGCGCCCTTGCCAAGCCCGCAGGCCTTGGCAATCAGTTGTCCGCGACCGCCGCCGAAGCGACGCCGATGGGCCGCGCGGCCCTCGACGAAATCCACGGCCAGCGGCTTGCCATAGACCTTGGCGTCACCGGCCAGCACCAGTCGGTCATCCTCGCGGCGCAGCGTCAGTGGCGGCACCTCGCCCGACGGCAACGCGTCGAGGCCGGGCAGCCCCCAGCGTGCGGCCAGGGCCGCGTCGTCCGCCACGGCCACCGCACTCATCGGCTCTTCTGCCAGGCGACCCGGTCGCGCAGATAGACCGGCTGGACCTCGGCGGCGGGGCGTCCCTCCCCGGCGGCAAAGGCCTCGGCGGCGAGCAGCACCATGTCCTCGGCGGCGGCGTCCAGGTCGGGCAGGCACTGCCCGAGCCCCGCCTGCACCTCGGCGGGCATGTCATCCCACAGCGTCCAGCCGGAGCCCACGCCAACCCAGTCATGATCATCGTGACCGGCGGGCAGGCACAGTCGCTCGGGCGGCAGCACCGCCTCCTCGGCCAGGCACTCGACCCGCCCCCGATGGCATTGCCAGGCGGCGGCATAGACCTCGCCCATGCGCGCATCCAGGGCGGTGATCAGGTAGCGATAGTGATGACGTCGATGGGCGCCCAGCGCCAGCGCCTGCAGCGTCGAGACGCCGAGCAGCGGACGTTCGAGGCCGAAGGCCAGGCCCTGGGCGGTGCCGGCGGCGATGCGCAGCCCGGTGAACGAGCCCGGACCGCGGCCGTAGGCCACCGCGTCCAGGTCGGTCGGGGCCATGCCGGCCTCGGCCAGCACCTCGTCGACCATCGGCAGCAGCCGGCGGGTGTGAGCACGGGGCGTGAGTTCGAAGCGGGAGATCAACTCGTCGTCGGCGCCCTCGCGACGCCGCAGCAGGGCGGCGGAGCAGGCGCTCGAGGAGGCATCCAGGGCCAGCAGGATCGGCATGGGTCTCTAACGGTGCGGGAAGTGTCGGGGCATTATACGACAACGGCCCGCGCAATGCGGGCCGTTACCAGGACAAAGAAAAGCGTGGGATTCCGTCGCGAGCGACGACAGGTGGGGCGCCTAGCCTGCCCGCCGCCGGATCGCAGAAACCGATCGACCTTTTCTCAGCTCTCGAGGGCGGCAATCACCTGGTTGGTGATGTCGTCGACGCTGCCCACACCTTCCACCCGGTGGTAGGCCGGTGCAGCCTCGGGCGCCTGCTGAGCCCACTGCTGGTAGTAGTCGACCAGCGGAGCGGTCTGCTCGTGATAGACCGACAGGCGGTTGCGCACGGTGGCTTCGCTGTCGTCGTCGCGCTGGATCAGCGCCTCGCCGGTGACGTCGTCCTTGCCCTCTTCCTTGGGCGGGTTGTGGTCAACGTGGTAGACGCGCCCGGAAGCCGGGTGCACGCGGCGGCCGGCCAGGCGGTTGACGATCTCCTCGTCGGGCACGGCGATCTCGAGCACGTGGTCCAGCTTGACGCCGGCGTCTTTCATGGCGTCGGCCTGCGGGATGGTGCGCGGGAAGCCGTCGAACAGGAAGCCGTTGGCGCAGTCGGGCTGGGCAATGCGCTCCTTGACCAGGGCAATGATGATGTCGTCGGACACCAGGCCGCCAGTGGTCATGATCTCCTTGACCTTGAGCCCCAGCTCGCTGCCCTCCTTGACCGCGGCGCGCAGCATGTCACCGGTGGAGATCTGCGGGATACCGTAGCGCTCGCAGATGAACTGGGCCTGGGTCCCTTTACCGGCACCAGGGGCGCCCAAGAGGATCACACGCATCGAAACTAGCTCCTTGGAATTGGGATGGTTCGTAGAGACGAGAAACCGAGAATAGCGAACCATACCGGGGCCATCGACGTCACACAAGCGACACGAAGACGCAGCTCCCGGAGTGAACCGAAAATTCCTTCGCTCTCAAGGGGCTGTCCGGTCTAGCACTTTGGTCTTCCCCGAACGCAAACGCCGACGGCGCCTCACGGCGCCGTCGGTCGTGGCTCACCTTGCCTCGATCAGAGCAACAGGCGACGGATGTCCGTCAGCACCTGGCCGAGGAAGGCGGTGAAGCGCGCCGCGTCGGCGCCATTGACCGCCCGGTGGTCGTAGGACAGCGACAGCGGCATGGTCAACCGCGGCTGGAAGGCCGCGCCGTCCCACACCGGCTTCATCGACGCCTTGGAGACACCAAGAATGGCGACCTCCGGGGCGTTGACGATGGGCGTGAAGGCGGTGCCGCCGATCGAACCCAGGCTGGAGATGGTGAAGCAGCCACCGGTCATCTCCTCGCGCTTGAGCTTCTTCGACTGCGCCTTTCCGGCCAGCTCGACGGATTCCTTGGCCAGCTCGATCAGCGACTTCTGGTCGGCGTTGCGGATCACCGGCACCATCAGGCCATCCGGCGTGTCCACGGCGATGCCGATGTGCACGTACTTCTTGTGCACCAGGGTCTCGCCGTCGCTCTTCAGGCTGACGTTGAACTGCGGGAACTTCTGCAGCGCAAAGGCACAGGCCTTGATCAGGAACGGCAGCGGCGTGAGCTTGGCGCCCTGGGCCTCGGCCTCGGCCTTCATCGACTTGCGGAAGGCCTCGAGCTCGGTGATGTCGGCCTCGTCGAACTGGGTGACGTGCGGCACGTTGAGCCAGCTGCGATGCAGATTGGTGGCACCCATCTTCATCAGGCGGCCCATCGGCTTCTCTTCCACTTCGCCGAACTGGCTGAAGTCCTGGTCGGGAATCGGCGGAATGCCCATGCCACCCTCGGCCGCGGCGGGTGCCGCCGACGGAGCCTTGGCCTGCCCCGCCATCACCTGCTTGACGTAGGCGTGGACGTCTTCCTTGACCACCCGCTCCTTGGGGCCGCTGGGCTTGACCAGCCCCAGGTCGACGCCGAGCTCGCGGGCCAGCATGCGCACCGCCGGCCCGGCGTGCACCAGCTTGCCGTCACGCGGCTTGTGAGAGGCCATCTGCGCTTCCGGGCTGGGGCTGCCGCCGGCGGGCTTGCTGGCGGCCGGCTTCTCGGCCGGCGCTTCGCGCTTGGCGGCACCTTGCTGCGGCGCCGCCTGAGGAGCGGGTGCCTCGCCGGCAGTCTCGATATAGCCGATCAGATCGCCCTCGGAGACGCTGTCGCCCTCCTTGACGGTCAGCTCGACCAGCTTGCCCTTGTAGGGGCTCGGCACGTCCATGGAGGCCTTGTCGGACTCCAGGGTGATCAGCGGCTCCTCCTCGTCAACCTCGCTGCCCGCGCTCACGCTGACTTCGATGATCGGCACGTCGCTGGCACCGCCCAGGTCCGGCACCCGCACCTCGCGGCGCTGGGGCTCGCCGCTGGCAGCGGGCTGAGGCGCCGCTTCGGGCTCGGCGGCTGCGGCCGGCTCGCTGGCAGGCTCAGAGGCGCTGGCCTCGGCCGGCGCCTCGTCAGCGCCGCCGGCGACCTGCATGGTGCCGATGACGTCACCCTCGGAGACGGTGTCACCCTCCTTGACGGTGAACGAGACGATCTTGCCGGCATGGGGGCTCGGCACGTCCATGGAGGCCTTGTCGGACTCCAGGGTGATGAGGGGATCTTCCTCGGCCACCTCGTCACCCTCGGCGACCGCCACCTCGATGATCTCCACGTCACTGGCACCGCCCAGGTCGGGCACCTTGATCTCGACGGTCTGGCTGCCCCCGGCGGCAGGCTTGGCGGCCGGTTCGGGCTTGGCCTCGGGCGCCGGTGCAGGCTGCTCGGCCGGGGCCTCGGCGGCCTTAGCGGGCTCGGCGTCGCCACCCCCCTCGGCCTCCAGCTCGACGATGTCGTCACCCTCGGAGACGGTATCGCCCTCCTTGACCAGCACCTTGAGGACCTTGCCGCCCTTGGGAGCCGGCACGTCCATGGAGGCCTTGTCGGATTCCAGGGTGATCAGGGTGTCTTCGGGCTCAATGACGTCGCCTTCCGACACCGCGATCTCGATGATTTCGACATCGGTATCGCCACCGATATCAGGCACTTTGATGATTTCGCTACTCAAGGTCGCGCTCCTTCAAACTCTTGACGGGGGCGGGCCAACCGGGCCCGCCATGCCACCGGTCGATCGACGCCTCACACCTCGAGCGGGTTGGGCTTGTTGGGGTCGATGCCATACTTCTCGATGGCCTCGCCAACGACCTTGCGATCGATCTCGCCGCGGTCGGCCAGCGCCTTGAGCGCAGCCACGGTGACGAAGTAGCGGTTGACCTCGAAGAAGTGACGCAGCTTCTCGCGGGTATCGGAGCGGCCGTAGCCGTCGGTCCCGAGTACATGGTAGTCGGTCGGCACCCAGGCGCGGACCTGGTCGGCGAACAGCTTCATGTAGTCGGTGGAGACGATGGCCGGGCCCTGGCGGCCCTCCAGGCACGCCGTGACGTGGGGCTTGCCCGGTTCTTCGGCCGGCTTGAGGAACGCCTGGCGATCGATCTCCAGGGCCTCGCGGCGCAGCTCGTTGAAGCTGGTCACGCTCCAGATATCGGCGCCTACGCCCCACTCCTCGCTGAGCAGCTCGGCGGCAGCCTCCACCTCGCGCAGGATGGTGCCGCAGCCCATTAGCTGGACGCGTGCCTTCTTGCCCTCGGTCTCGCGCAACAGGTACATGCCCTTGATGATGTCCTCGGCGGGCACTTCCTCGAGGGCCGGCTGCTCGTAGTTCTCGTTCATCACCGTCAGGTAGTAGAAGCAGTTCTCCTTGTCGGCGAACATGCGCTTCAGACCGTCCTGAACGATGACCGCGACCTCGTGGGCATAGGTCGGATCATAGCTGCGGCAGTTGGGGATCATCGACGCCTGGAGGTGGCTGTGACCGTCCTGGTGCTGCAGGCCCTCACCGTTGAGGGTGGTGCGACCGGCCGTGCCGCCGATCAGGAAGCCGCGCGCCTGCATGTCGCCGGCGGCCCAGGCCAGATCACCGATACGCTGGAAGCCGAACATCGAGTAGTAGATGTAGAACGGCAGCAGCGGCAACCCGTGGTTGCTGTAGGAAGTGGCGGCGGCGATCCAGGAGGACATGGCGCCCGCCTCGGTGATGCCCTCTTCGAGCACCTGACCGGCCTTGTCCTCGCGATAGAACATCAGCTGGCCCTTGTCCATGGGCTCGTACTTCTGGCCCTCGGAGGTATAGATGCCGAGCTGGCGGAACATGCCTTCCATGCCGAAGGTACGCGCCTCGTCGGGCACGATCGGCACTACCTGCTTGCCGAAGCCCTTGTGCTTGACCAGGCCTGTCAGGATACGCACGAAGGCCATGGTAGTGGAGACTTCACGCCCCTTGGAACCGCCGGTCTGGGAAGAGAATATCTTGTCGTCGAGGCCCGGGATGTCCAGTGCCTGGAAGTCCGGGTTACGCGCCGGCAGATAGCCACCCAGGCGCTCGCGCTGGAGATGCATGTACTTCATCTCCGGCGAGTCGTCCGACGGCTTGTAGTACGGCATCTCGTTCTCGATCGCCTCGTCGGACACCGGGATGCCGAAGCGGTCGCGGAACTTCTTCAGCACGTCCTGATCGTCGATCGACTTGACCTGGTGGGCCTCGTTGTCGGCTTCGCCGCCGGCGGCGCCCAGCCCGTAGCCCTTGACGGTATGCGCCAGGATCACGGTGGGACGGCCGTTGGCGTTGTGGAAGGCCTCATGATAGGCCGCGTAGACCTTGAACGGGTCGTGGCCGCCGCGGTTGAGCTTCCAGATGTCCTCGTCGGACATGCCCTCGACCATCTTGGCGGTCTCGGGATACTTGCCGAAGAAGTGCTCGCGGGTATAAGCGCCGCCGTTGGCCTTGCAGTTCTGGTACTCGCCGTCGACGGTCTCGTCCATCAGCTTCTGCAGGACGCCCTTGTTGTCCTTCTCGAACAGCGGATCCCACAGGCGACCCCAGACCACCTTGATGACGTTCCAGCCGGCGCCGCGGAACACGCCCTCCAGCTCGTCCATGATCCGCGAGTTGCCGCGCACCGGACCGTCCAGGCGCTGCAGGTTGCAGTTGATGACGAAGTTGAGGTTGTCGAGCTTCTCGCGGCTGGCCAGGTGAATGGCCCCCAGCGTCTCGGGCTCGTCACACTCGCCGTCGCCCAGGAAGGCCCAGACCTTGCGGTCGTGCATGGGCTGCAGGCCACGCTGATCCAGGTACTTCATGACGTGGGCCTGATAGATCGCCATGATCGGGCCCAGGCCCATGGACACGGTCGGCAGCTGCCAGTAGTCCGGCATCAGCCAGGGGTGCGGATAGGACGACAGGCCGTCTCCGTCCACTTCCTGGCGATACTTGTCCATCTGATCTTCGGTGAGGCGGCCTTCCAGGAAGGAGCGCGCATAGATGCCCGGCGAGCTGTGCCCCTGGATGAAGACCAGGTCGCCCTGGAAATCGCCGTTGGCCGCGCGGAAGAAGTGGTTGAAGCCCACGTCATAGAGTGTCGCCGAGGACATGAAGCTGGCCAGGTGACCGCCGATGCCCTTGTTCGCCTTGTTGGCGCGGGTGACCATGGCGGCCATGTTCCAGCGGATCAGCGAGCGGATGCGACGTTCCATGAAGAGATCGCCCGGCATCGGCGCCTCGCGGTGCACCGGAATGGTGTTGCGATGCGGCGTCGTGACCGAGAAAGGTACCTGCATACCGTCGCGGCGGTAGCGATCCGCCAGGCGAGTCATCAGGTACCGGGCGCGTTCCTCGCCCTCGTGATCCAGAACCGATTCCAGGGAATCCAGCCATTCCTGGGTTTCGACCGGATCGAGATCTTCTCTTGTCTCAAGACTCATAGACGTCTCTCCGAATGACGTTGGGGGCAACAGCCCCGCAGCAAGGGGGTGTGGCGCTTGAGTGGCGGTCATGGAAGGATCACCTCCATGCCGGGTTTCCAAGGTTGTAGTCGTTTTACAAGTCAGCGCGACCGTTATCGTCGGGTGCGCTGACGATACCGCAAACGCTGGCGGCTGCCAATTGAAGCAGAACTGGAAAACATTTTCAAAACCAAATATCGCCCCGACATGCCCGACTCCAGGGCTATAGCGACATGATCGACGGCGATCCCCGCCGCAAGGGCGCCGTGATCCGCATCATCGTTCACAGCGACATCGCCGGATACCATAAAAACGTTTTATTACGCAGAAATGTCCATCGACGACAGCCGCTGACGGAAATAGGCCCAGTCGAAGGCCGGCCCCGGATCGGTCTTGCGTAGTGGCGCAACATGGGCATGGCTGGTGATCCGCTCGTGCGTCAAGCGCGGATAGGTGTCCAGCAGCGCCTGGGTGGCTCGCGCCAGGGTCCGATACTGGGCCGCCGTGTAGGGCGATACCTCATCGCCCTCGAGCTCGATGCCGACCGCGAAATCATTGAGGCCGGTGCGCTCGACGCCATCGTCGCGCCAGCGCGAGCGCCCGGCATGCCAGGCCCGGTCCTGAAAGGATACGAACTGCACGCACTCGCCGTCGCGGCGAATCAGGAGGTGCGCCGAGACGCGCAGGTCGGCGATCTCGGCAAAGAAAGGATGTCCGGCAGGATCCAGGCGATTGATGAACAGCCGCTCGATGGCGTCGCCACCGAACTCGCCCGGCGGCAGGCTGATGGAGTGCAGCACCAGCAGCGACACCTCGCCGTCCGGTCGCGCATTGTGATTGGGTGACGGCACCCGGCGGGCTCCCGCGAGCCAGCCCTCTTGAATCGGCATCTTTCCCCCTGACGTCGGCCCTGGCGTTTCCCCTATAATGAACGCCCCAAGCTTCACAGCACAGAGATCACGCCACCATGCACTATCAGGATGCCCTCGCCGAAGAGATCCGTGACAGCGCCGCCCGGCTGCTGGCCGAGGACGTTGGCCCCGGCGACATCACCGCCGAGCTGATTCCCGAGAAACAGTGGGCCCGGGCCCGGGTGATCACCCGCGAGCCGATGGTGCTGTGCGGCGTGGCCTGGGTCGACGAGCTGTTCCGGCGCCTGGATTCGCGGGTGCTGCTGCGCTGGCAGGCCGCCGACGGTGACCGCCTCGAGGCCGACGCTGGCCTCCTCGAGCTCGAGGGGCCGGCGCGCAGCCTGCTCACCGGCGAACGCGCGGCACTGAACCTGCTGCAGACGCTGTCCTCCACCGCCACCCGGACACGACACTACGTGGACCTGCTGGCAGGCACCGGGGTACGCATCCTCGACACCCGCAAGACCCTCCCCGGCCTGCGCCTGGCCCAGAAATACGCCGTGACCTGCGGCGGCGGGCACAACCACCGCATCGGCCTCTATGACGCCTTTTTGATCAAGGAAAACCATATTGCCGCCTGCGGAGGAATCGCCGCGGCGGTCGAAGAGGCCCGGCGCATCGCTCGCGACCTGCCGGTGGAAGTGGAGGTGGAAACCTTCGAGGAGCTCGACCAGGCGCTGGCCGCCGGCGCCGATATCATCATGCTCGACAACTTCTCGCTCGACGACATGCGCGAGGCGGTGCGCCGAGGCAACGGGCGCGCCACCCTGGAGGCCTCGGGCAACGTCGACGAGACCACCCTGCGCGACATCGCCGAGACCGGCGTCGACTGCATCTCGAGCGGCGCGCTGACCAAGGACGTCAAGGCCATCGACCTGTCGATGCGCATCGTCGAGCAGGACGCCTGAGGGTTCAGGCGTCGCGTGTCGCCAGCGGCTTCTCGAGGTGGCGACGCTGCAACCGCTGGCCGCCGCGCTCGACCCACTCCTCTCGCACCCGCACCCAGCCCTGGCGCTCGAGGCCATCGGCCATCACCAGACTGGCGTCGATGCTCATCCGCTCGGCGCCCCGCTCGCGAAGCAGCCGTTCGGCATGCCCAAGCAGGGCGCTGCCGATACCGCGGCGCGCCAGCGACGGCCAGACGTACAGCGACTCCACGTAGTCTCGGGGCTCATCCAGTTCGAGGAAGGCCACGCAGCGGCTGTCGCAGGTCGCCACCAGCGTCGTGTAGAGCGCCTGGCGGGCGACCCAGGCGCTGCCTTCCCGGGGCAGTACCGCCGCCCAAGCCTCCCGGGCGGACAGCTCATAGTGGCCCATGGCGCCCTGCATGACGGCATGGTGAAAGACTTCGGCCTGGTCGGCGCCGTCCTGGCACCGAGCCTCGCGGTAGAGGATGCGCGGTGTCCTGGCGATGGCGGGGGCTTCCCCGCGTGCGGTGTCGATATGACCCATGAAGGACTTCCTGCGATGATGAAGACGCCAAGAGACTACCGAAGCGGCGCTGCCGCGCCAATGCCTTACCGCGACAGCCATCGGATTCCCGCATGACCGACACCCCCGACGCTTTCTCCATGACGCCAATCGGGCGCATCGAGAGCGACTACCCCGACAAGTTCGGTATTCCCCGCCAGCCGGGGCTCGCCGACGCCGCGCAAGCCCGCCTGGTGCTGCTGCCGCCCTTCGACGATCCGCTGGCGGTGCGCGGTCTGGAAGCCTTCAGCCACCTGTGGCTGACCTTCGTCTTCCACCTGAGCCCCGAGCGCTGGACGCCGCTGGTGCGCCCGCCGCGACTCGGCGGCAACGCCAGGGTCGGAGTGTTCGCCAGCCGCAGCACCCATCGCCCCAATCGCCTGGGACTGTCGTTGGTCGAGCTCGACAACATCGATACACGCGACGGCGTTTGCCTGACGCTGCGCGGCGCCGACCTCGTCGACGGCACCCCGGTGCTCGACATCAAACCCTACCTGCCCTGGGCGGAAGCCCGCCCAGAAGCCCGCGCCGGCTTCGCCCCAGCCGCTCCGACCGCCCTGCCCGTAAGCCTCGCCCCGGCCGCCGAAGCGGCCCTGGGCGCGCGAGCCGACGGCGACTCGCTGCGCGCGCTGATCCACCAGGTGCTGGCCCAGGACCCCCGCCCCGCCTATCGAAAGGGCGCCGAGGACCGCATCTACGGCGTACGCCTGCGCGACGTGGACGTGCGCTTTCGGGCGCTCGCCAATGCGGCAGGCGAAACGCGGCTGGAAGTCATCGAGATCGTGGCGGTGTAAGGGACGAAAACGACGAAGGGCCCCGCAGGGCCCTCCGTTCGGCATGGTAGTCGTCTTCAAGAGAAGTCGACACCGATCCGCTTGCCCACTTCCTCGTAGGCCTCGATCACGCCGCCCAGCCCCTGGCGGAAGCGGTCCTTGTCGAGCTTCTCGCGGGTCTCGGCGTCCCACAGGCGGCAGCCATCCGGCGAGAACTCGTCGCCCAGCACGATCTGGCCCTTGAACAGCCCGAACTCGAGCTTGTAGTCGACCAGCAGCAGGTTGCCGTCGGCGAACAGCTGCTTGAGCACCTCGTTGACCTTGAAGGTCAGCGCCTTCATCTCGGCCAGTTGCTCCGGCGTCGCCCAGCCGAAGGTCTCGGCCAGGGATTCGTTGATCATCGGATCATGGAGGGCGTCGTTCTTGAGGAACAGCTCGAAGGTCGGCGGATTGAGCTCGCTGCCCTCCTCCACGCCGAGACGCTTGACCAGGCCGCCGGCGGCGATGTTACGCACCACGCACTCCACCGGCAGCATATCCATGTTCTTGACCACACATTCGGTATCGGAGCGCAGGCCCTCGAAGTGGGTCGGGATGCCTGCTGCTTCGAGCTTGCCCATGATGAAGGCGTTGAAGCGGTTGTTGACCTTGCCCTTGCGCGCCAGCGATTCCATGCGCTCGCCGTCGAAGGCGCTGGTGTCGTCGCGGAAGTGCAGGATCAGGCGGTCCGGGTCGTCGGTGGCGAAGACCGACTTGGCCTTGCCGGCGTAGAGTTCTTGACGCTTTTCCATGGGGAGCCTCCACAGGCAACTGTCAGATGGAATTCTGGAATCTCAGGTGATCGCCTGCCAGTCCAGCCCCTGGTCCTGGGCCGCCACCGTCAGGCGTGAATCGTCGCCATCGAGCAGGGGCGACAGGGCCGCCAGCGCCAGCTCGGGGCGATTGTTGTGTTCGGAAAGGTGCGAGCAGACGATGCGCTGCAAGCGATCCAACCCCAGGCGCTGCAGCAGCCAGGCGGACTGGCCATTGGCCAGATGCCCCCAGCGGCCGCCGACGCGCCGCTTGAGGCTGGGCGGATAGGGGCCGGTCTCGAGCAGGTGAACGTCGTGGTTGCACTCGAGGATCAGGGCATCGCAGCCCTGGAAGGCCTCGACGACATGCTCGCTGGGGTGCCCCAGGTCGGTGAGCAGGCCCAACCTGCGCCCGGCGGCGTCTAGGCGGAACTGCACCGGCTCGCGGGCGTCGTGGGGTACGGTGATCGGATCGATCTCGATACCCTTGACGCTGAACCGCGCCTGGGGCGTGATCCAGTGCCGGCTGGGCACCTCGCCGAGCTTGCCCGCCAGCCAGGTGCCGGGGGTAAGGTAGACCGGCACGCCATGTCGCCGAGCCAGGGGACCGACCCCGCGCACATGATCGCCGTGCTCGTGGGTCACCAGCACGGCGTCGAGCTGGCGAGGGTGGAGATCGAAGCGGGCCAGGCGACGCTCGGTCTCCTTGAGGCCGAAGCCGCAGTCGACCAGCAACCGCGTCTCGCCATCGCTGACCAGGGTGGCATTGCCCTTGCTACCGCTGCCCAGAGAGGCGAAATGCAGCCGCCCCGGAGAAACCACTCTGGCCGAGACCTCCGTCATCAGCCCAGCAGGCCCGCCAGCCGCTCGAGCAGCTCGCGCCGGTCCTCGGCGGTGAGCTCTCGCTCGTCGGCGGAACGAGCATGCAACACGGTACGCTCGGGCCCCACGGCCTCCAGCGACAGACGAATGCGCTGGGGATCCTCGCCGCCGAAGCTGGTCAGGGTCTCCCACATGCCCTCGCTGCGTGCGCTCAACGTCAGATAGTCGACCAGGAAGACATGAGCGTCGCTATCCTGCTCGAGCAGCTCGCGGCGTCCTTCCAATGCGAAATCCGCTTCGAGCTGGTAGCTGAGCTCGGCCCAGGTACGTTCCAGGTCGAAGGGCAATTCCAGGCGCCACTCGCCAGCCTGCTGGGTCAGCAGGGGGCTGGGGCGATCCCCGGGGCCCTGGACTGCCAGCGAGGAGGCACTGGCGGTGGCGCCGCGTGCCTCGAAGCGACGCTGCAGGGCGCGCAGGCAGCCTTCCTGGGGTTCCCCACCCTGCTCGCAGCGCAGCTCGCTGGCTCCGCTCTGCAACCCGGGACGGACGCTGAAACGCGCCTGGTCGGTGACCAACAGCCCAGCGTTGGCGTCGCGGCGAGTCACCGCCAGGTTGCGCTCGGCCACGAAATCCTCGAGCTCCGACCACACCACGCCGGGCTCGGCACCCACCACCAACCAGCGCTGATTGCCGGCCTCCCGCAGGGCGACACCGCCGGCCTCAACGCCGCTGCCGGCCCCCAAGGCGCGAGGCGGTGGCACCCGAAACTCATCGCCCTGTGAGACGAAGGCGCCCTGCGCCTTGGGCACCGGCATGGCATCGCGATAGCGACGGTTATCACGGCTATCGGGCAATACCAGGGGCGCGCTCGGCTCGGCCTCGACGTAATCGATGCCTCGGTCGTCGTAATAGCCATCACGGGCACAGCCGGCCAGGGCCAGCGCCGCCACGAGCGGCATCCATTTCAGCGCAGAGCTCATGCGTCCACCTTGCTCAAGTTGTCCAGGTTACGGCGCCGTGCACCGCTCAATCGTCGATCACACCGGCCAGCTGCAGGGCCTCGCTGACGGTGGAGTGGTATTTCTCGGAGAGCCAGGTCAACGGCAGGCGAATGCCCGGCTCGGCCAGCCCCATGCGGTTGAGGGCCCACTTGACGGGAATCGGGTTGGCCTCGATGCCGAGGTTGGTGTGCAGCGGCATCAGGCGGGTGTTGATCTGGTGGGCCTTATCAGCCTCACCGGCAACCGCGGCGGCGCACAGCTCGTGCATGGCGCGGGGAGCGACATTGGCCGTCACCGAGATATCGCCGTGGCCGCCCATCAGCATGAAGTCGCAGGCGGTGCCGTCGTCGCCGGAATAGAGCATGAAGTCGCTGCCCTTGAGCCTTGCGATCAGGTCCTCGGCCCGCTCCAGGTTGCCGGTGGCATCCTTGAGGCCGACGATATTGTCCACCTCGGCCAGCCGCAGCACGGTCTCGTTGTAAAGATCCGAGCAGGTACGTCCCGGCACGTTGTAGAGAATCACCGGCAGATTGCTGCCCTCGGCTACGGCCTTGAAGTGCTGATAGAGGCCTTCCTGGGTGGGCTTGTTGTAGTAGGGGCAGACCGACAGGCAGTAGTCCGCCCCCACCTCGCTGGCGTAGCGCGCCAGTTCCACCGCCTCGGAGGTGGCATTGGCGCCGGTGCCGGCGATCACCGGGATGCGCCCGCCGACCTCCTCGACCACCGCACGGATCACGTCGAAGTGCTCGGCGAACGACATGGTCGTCGGTTCGCCGGTGGTGCCCGCCGCGACGATGGCATCGGTGCCGTTGTCCAGGTGGAAGTTGACCAGGGCCCGCAGGGCCTCCCAGTCGATGTCGCCATTGACCTTCATCGGTGTCGCCAGCGCGACGATGCTACCCGTGATCATCCTCTTCTTGTCCTCTCACTACCTGCCGGACGACCGCAGCGCCTCGGTCGCCATGGGATCCCCGCCTTAACCCGCGGGCTCGATGCCAAGGGTCAAATGGTACTCAGGGCTCGAGAGCCTGTACAGCGGCGACTTTACAGTCGCCGGCGGGTTGCGTGTAATCGTGCCCTTCATTCCCCCGATTGGAGACATGCCCATGAGCGTCAGCCTCGGCCAGCCGGTGCCCGACTTCACCGCCACCGCCACCGGCGATACCACCCTGAGCCTCTCGGAACTGCGCGGTCGCCAGGTGGTGGTCTATTTCTACCCCAAGGCCAGCACGCCCGGCTGCACCACCGAGGGCGGCGATTTCCGCGACCGCAAGGACGCCTTCGATGCCGCCAACACTGTGATCGTCGGCGTGTCCCGGGACGGCATCCGCGCCCAGGAGAACTTCAAGGCCAAGCAGGACTTCAACTTCACGCTGCTGTCCGACAAGGACGAGGCGGTGTGCCGACTGTTCGACGTGATCAAGCTCAAGAAGCTTTATGGCAAGGAGCACCTGGGGATCGAACGCAGCACCTTCCTGATCGACGCCGACGGCAAGCTGGCCCGCGAATGGCGCAAGGTGAAGGTCAAGGGGCACGTGGACGAGGTGCTGGAGGCCGCCCAGGCGCTGCACGCCGGCCGCTGAGAGCAGCTTCCCGGCGGGCCGTTGGCGCCCGCCGGGAACGCCCGATCCAGGCCTCAGGATTCCTCGAGCGCCTCGGGCTGGGCGGCGGCTTCCTCCTGGCGATGCTGCTGGATGCCCCGAGGCCAGGCATAGACCAGCGCCTTGAGCAGGGTGGCCAGCGGGATGGCAAAGAAGATTCCCCAGAAGCCCCAGATGCCGCCGAAGAACAGCACCGCCAGGATGATCGACACCGGGTGAAGGTTCACCGCCTCGGAGAACAGCACCGGCACCAGCACGTTGCCGTCCAGCGCCTGGATCACCCCGTAGGCGATCAGCACGTAGAGGAACTGGTCGCCGAGGCCGAAGTGGAAGCCGGCCACCGCCGCCACCGGCAGGGTCGCCACGGCGGCGCCGATATAGGGCACCAGCACCGAGAGACCCACCAGCACCCCGAGCAGGGCCGAATAGGGCAGCCCGAAGAAGGCGAAGGTGAAGAAGGCCACGCTGCCGACGATCACGATCTCGGTGACCTTGCCGCGCACGTAGTTGGCGATCTGGGCGTCCATCTCCTGCCACACCCGAGTCATCAGCCCGCGACGGCGCGGCAGCAGCGACACCGCGAAGCCCACCAGCCGATCCCGATCCTTGAGCATGAAGAACACCAGGATCGGCACCAGCACCAAGTAGACGATCAGCCCCACGATGTTGCCCAGCGAGGACAGCGACAGCGACAGCGCCCGCTGGCCGAGCTGGGTCACCTCGCGGCCGGCCATGCCCACCCAGTTCTGGATCTGGTCCGGCGTCACCAGCTGCGGATAGCGGGTCTGGAGACTGTCGAGCAGCTGCTGGCCGCTGGCGAACATCCGCGGCGTTTCCTGGACCAGATTGACCAGCTGGGTCCAGATCAGCGGCAGCAGGATCAGCGCCATGGCCAGCAGCACGCCGATGAAGGCCAGATAGACCAGCATCACCGCCAGGAAGTGCGGCACCCGGCGACGGGTCAGGGCGTTCACCCCACCCTGCAGCAGGAAGGCGATGACCAGGGCGGTGAGAAAGGGCGCGAGCATCTTGCCCAGCCAGATCACCACCGCGAAGCCCAGCACCAGGACCACCAGCAGGATCACCGCCTCCTCGTCGGAGAGGTAGTGGTCGACCCAGCCGCGCAGTACCGATCTCAGCGTCATTGGGACGCCTCCCCAGCCTTGCGGATCCAGTAATGGTAGATCTCACCCCGCTCCTCTCGGGCCGGCATCTCGTGCCCGCTCTGGGCGATGAAGGTTTCGAAGTCGCGCCAGGAGCCGGCATCGGTGGCCATCACCTCCAGCACCTGGCCAGGGGCAAGGCGCGACAGCGCCTGCTTGGCCTTGAGCAAAGGCAGCGGACAGGGAAGTCCCCGTGCATCGAGGACGTCGTCGGGTTGCACAGCCATGATGTCTCCCGGGAGAATGCCTGAGGCATGCCGACGCGGCAGTCGCCGCATGTGGCATGATTGCCTGCGATTTAAAGGCACTTTCCCCCCCGAATCAATGTCGGAGGGATTCCGCTCCTGCTCGCGCCCGACGAGGATGACCATGCTGCGTCGACTCCTGCCCTGCCTGCCCGCCCTCGCTCTATGCCAGGCATTGAGTGCTTCGGCCTTCGACCAGGAGCTGGTACTCGAGCTACCCGACCGGGCAACGACCACTTCAGCCTTCGATGAGCAACCGACCTTCGAGCTACCGAGTCTGGTCAGTGGCAGCACTCAGGCGGTGAGCGGCGAGGAGATCCGACTGGGTCGAGCCTGGCTGCGCCAGTTCCGCGCCCACGCCCCGCTATGGCAGGACCCCATCGCCGCCGACTACCTGGCCTCTCTGGTGGCGCGACTACTGCCTTACAGTCACGTCGGTGGTATCGACCCGGTGATCACCCTGGTCGCCAGTGAGCGCCTCAACGCCTTCGCCGTGCCCGGCGGCGTGATCGGCGTCAATGCGGGGCTGTTCGCCTTCGCCGAGGGCGAGGCCCCGCTGGCCTCGGTACTCGCCCACGAACTCGGCCATCTCTCTCAGCGCCACTTCGCCCGCGGCCAGGCGCGCGCCGAGCAGACCCGCCTTCCAGCCATGGCGGCCATGCTCGCCGGCATGCTGATCGCCGCGGGAGGCGGCGGCGACGCCGGTATCGCCGCCGCCATGGGCTCGCAGGCCGCGCTCGTCCAGGACCAATTGGCCTATTCACGGCGCTTCGAGCGCGAGGCCGACCGGCTGGGCCTGCAGACCCTGGCCGATGCCGGCTACGACCCCCAGGCCATGGTCGAGATGTTTCGCACCATGCAGCACATGGTCGCCTTGCAGGGAGGCAATCCGCCTGAATTCCTGCTCACCCACCCGGTAACGGAATCGCGCATCAGCGACGCCCAGGCGCGGGTTGCCCAGCTCTCCGTCTCCTCGCCGCGCCACGACGACATCGAATTCCAGCTGGTGCGCGCCCGGGCCCTGCTGGCCATCCATGATCAAGTCCCCCGCCAGGCGCAAACTCGGCTGGCCCGGGGCGGCGCGCCGGAGTCGGCCCGACGCTACCTGACGGCGTTGATTGATGCCCAGGAAGGCCGCACCGATGCCGCGCTCTCCACCCTGGACGCTCTGGCCTCACGGTTGCCGGACCTGGCCCTGATCCCGGCATCCGCCGCCGAGGTAGCGCTTGAAGCCGGACGAGTGGAAGACGCCATCAGCCGCAGCCGACACCAGCTGCGGCTGATGCCCGGCTACGCCCCGGCCAGCATGCTGCTGGGCGAGGCCCTGCTGCAGCGCGATCCCGAAGCAGCCTACCGGGAGTTGCGAGCACTGGCCGCCAGTCGCCCCGAGGATCCTCAAGTGTTCACGCTGCTGGCCGAGGCCGCCGGACGCAGCGGCCATCGTGCCTGGGGACACCTGGCCCGTGCCGAACAGCTGCAGCTGACCGGCCACATCGACCGCGGCATCGAGCAGCTCGACGTGGCCAAGGAGGTCGCCGAGGAAAACGGCGATGCCAACGCCCTGGCCAAGGTGGAGCAGCGCCGCAAAGCCTTCGTCGGCTATCGGGAGACGATGGAGAGCTTTCGCTGAGCGCATGGCTCGACGGACTCTCCCCATCAATGGGACTGACCCTGGCGGCATGCCCGCCAGGGAATCACCGATGGCGGGGTCAGACCGCCTCGGGCGCTGGCCTGTGAGCTGAGCCTGAAAGGAGCGCTTTAAGCATCGACACGCACATCAGCACCATCAGTACCGAAAACGGCAGCGAAGCGATCAACATGGCTTTCTGAATCGCCGACAGACCACCCGCCAGGAGCAGAGAACCGACCACCAGAGTGAGCAGCACGCCCCAGATGATGCGATGCCGCGGCGCCGGCTACCCCACGGCCCCAGGCCCACCAACAGGCAGAACAGCAGCATCAGCCCGACAGCATAAATGTAGTAGGCATTGAAGGACGCCAGCATCGCGGCGTTGATCCGGCCCAGCACATCGACAGCAAGGCCCGGAAACACCACGGCGGATATCACCAGGGCCGCCACGATCACCTTGCTGATCAGAGTCACGGGAAGATTCAGTCCTCGGTAGATACCTTGGAGCATCTGACGATTGTTATTGTTGGCTTCATGCAGGGAACCTCTTGGTGTTAGGGATGGGGGCAACGCAAAAAATCCGTGCTTTGCCTCTAGGGCCAAACAAGCTGCCTTATTCACCGAGCAGGTCGGTCTCGAAGGGAAACTGGGTCAAGAGCTCGATGCCGGTGTTCGTCACCACCACCTGCTCCTCTAGCTTGACGCCTTCACGGCCACCTTCCGCACCGATGTAGCTCTCGACGCAGAGCACCATGCCGGGCTCGATGACGCCGTCATAACCGGCCTCCCGGTAATCGTGATGGTGATACAGATACGGATACTCTCCCGTCATGCCGCAGCCGTGGGCCGACAGGTAATAGCGGTTGGCGTGATACTTGGCGGGGATATTCCAGGCCTGCTCGGAGTATTCCCGAAAGGTCATGCCGGGCTCGAGGATGCCGAGATTGTGCTGCACCTGCTCATGGGCCAGCCGGTACAGCTCGCGCTGCGCCGCACTGGGACGGTCCGGGCCGACGTGGAAGGTGCGGGAGAAATCGGAATAGTAGCCGTGACACCCCACCACGTCGGTGTCCAGGGCGACCAGCTCGTTGGCTGCCAGCCGCTTGGTCGCCGTCTCCTGGAACCAGGGGTTTGTGCGCGCCCCGGAATTCAGCAGCCGTGTCTCGCAATAGTCACCGTTTTCCTCGATAACCGATTGGTGAAGCACCGACCACAGGGCGTTTTCGGTGATGCCAGGCCGAATGGCCTCACGCAACCGATGCACCGCCCGCTCCGTGGCTCTCAACGAGGCCACGACACACTTGAGCTCTTCCAAAGACTTAATGGCACGGGCCAGCTCCAGCGGCTGCTGGGCATCGACGACCTCGAGCCCTTGATTCGCCATGGCGATGGCCGCACCAGCATTCATGCGCTCCATGCCGACTCGCGGAGAAGCCCCGACCAGGCCGCGAATCTCATCAGCCATCGCCACCGCCCAGCGGGATTCTCGGGCGGCGATGTCGGCCCCCGCCGCCACGAAACTCGCGGTCATCGCCGGACGGACTTCATCGATGGTCTCCAGACCATTGGCCAGATGCTCACAGCCGGTGAACTCGAAGAGAACGGAACGATCCTGGGTCAGCAACAGGTAGCGGGCCGGCGTATTACGGGCCGAAAACACCTGCATGTTGCGTGCGCCGGTGGCGTAGCGGATATTGACGGGGTCGGACACGATCAAGGCATCGACTCGATACCGAGCCATCTGTTCCCGCACACGCTTGAGACGATACAGGCGCACGTCTTTCAGGTTGATGCCCTGACTTTCCGGGGCGGCGTCCAGCAGCTCAAGAGGCTCAAGGCCCTGCCGCTCGGCATGCCAGTCGATGTCTGCCATGGGGATATCTCTCGTCGAGGAAGGGTAATTCGAACGAGAAAAAGTCTAAGAACCTCCCCTGAGCCTGTATATGCCGCCCTTTTTCATCCTTTTTAACAACCTGAGGTTATGAAAAGCTTCCGCCATCGCCTCCCACCTTTGAACGGGCTCCTGATCTTCGAGGCCGCCGCCCGGCATTTGAACTTCACCCGCGCGGCCCAGGAACTGCACGTCACTCAGGCCGCAGTCAGCAAGCAGATCAAGGAGCTGGAGCACTACCTCGGTGTGTCGCTGTTCGTACGAAACGGCCGTCGAGTCGCTCTCACCGGTGACGGCGCCTACCTGCAGACCAAGATCGGGGCTTCCCTGCAGTTCCTCTGCGAGGCCATCGAGACAGTCGGCACAACCACGTCACCTCAGGGCATCGTGCTATCGGCCAACACAGCCATGTCGCAACTCTGGCTGGGGCCCGCCATGCGACGCTTTGACCGGACGCACGACGACCCAGACGGCAACATCCGGCTGCTCACCTCGGACATCACCTCGGAGCTGCTCGGCGAAGAGGTCGACCTGGCCGTGTTGTATGACGTGCGGGCACACGACGGTTGGCAGTTGACGCCGCTGTTCGCCGAGGAGCTTTTCCCGGTGGCCTCCCCAGCCTATCTGGACCGCCACGGCCGCGGGCTCGATGGCGTGTCGGCGCTGCACGATCATGCATTACTGGACTTCGATCGCATCGAGCCGAACTGGGTGGACTGGCGACGCTGGCTGGAGGGACTGGGAGCCGACACCCACTGGCTGACGCCTAGTGCGCATTACAGCCACTACGCCGCACTGATCGAGGCCGCCGAACAGGGCCAGGGCGTCGCGCTAGGCACCCGCCACCAGATCGATACCCGACTCAAGGAGGGACGCCTCGAGCGCCTCGGCGAGATAGGCCTGTGCACAGGACGCCACTATTGGCTGGGGCTCAACCGGAACCACGCGCCGAGCGAGCCAGTCGCCAGGCTGCACGACTGGCTGCTGGGCACGTGCGACTGACCCATCCCCCTGACACGAAGAGCCCGCGACACGGTCGCGGGCTCTTAGATACCAGACAGATCAGGCCAGTCAGGCGTTGAACTCAAGCATCCGCGTGAGCGGCTTGAGCGCCGCCTGGCGCAGCTCGTCGCCAACATGGATCTCGCCTTCGCCCTCGCGCAGCGCGCCGGCCAGGTTGTCGAGGGCATTCATCGCCATCCACGGGCAGTGGGCACAGCTCCTGCAGGTGGCGCCGTTGCCGGCGGTGGGCGCCTCGAACAGGGTCTTCTCGGGTACCGCCTGCTGCATCTTGAAGAAGATGCCGCGATCGGTGGCCACGATCAGCTCCTCATTGGGCAGCGCCTTGGCGGCCTTGATCAGCTGCGAGGTGGAGCCCGCCACGTCGGCCAGCTCGACCACCGAGGCCGGCGACTCGGGATGCACCAGCACCGCGGCATCGGGATACAGGCCCTTGAGGTCCTCGACGCCCTTGGCCTTGAACTCTTCGTGGACGATGCAGGCACCGTCCCATAGCAGCATGTCGGCGCCGGTCTGCTTCTGGATATAGCCGCCAAGATGCTTGTCCGGCGCCCACAGGATCTTCTCGCCGCGAGCCTTCAGGTGCTCGATCACGTCTACCGCGATCGACGACGTCACCACCCAGTCGGCACGCGCCTTCACCGCCGCCGATGTGTTGGCATAGACCACCACGGTGCGATCGGGATGCTGGTCGCAAAAGGCACTGAACTCGTCGGCCGGGCAGCCCACGTCCAGCGAACAGGTCGCCTCCAGGGTGGGCATCAGCACGCGCTTCTCCGGAGAGAGAATCTTGGCCGTCTCGCCCATGAAGCGCACGCCCGCCACCACCAGGGTGTCGGCGGGGTGGCGGGCGCCGAAGCGCGCCATCTCCAGCGAGTCGGCCACGCAGCCACCGGTCTCCTCGGCGAGCTGCTGAATGGCGTCGTCGGTGTAATAGTGGGCCACCAGCACGGCGTTATTGGCCTCGAGCAGACGCTTGATCTCCTCGATGCGGGCCTGATCCTCGGCGGGAATGCGCGTGGGGCAATAGGAACGTGCCAGCTGCTCACGCAGCTCGGCGCGGGAAGTCATGATCGTCATCGTGTCTACCACTGTGACCGGCAGGGGCTCCCCCTGCATTGCACCAGGTGCCAACACACGTGCGCTCCGCACGCCGCGACACCCCCGCGGGTCAACCGTCGCGTCTACCGCCGTGGCCGACCCATCTCCATTCTAGCCGGAACGCGCGCGCCGCGCCCGCACCGTGCAAGAAAAATGACAGCCCTCGATCATGACGCCGTCATGATCGCCTTGCAAGACCCACGGCCGGCCGAATCACCAGCCACCCACGCACGAAAAACGCCCCTGCCTCGGGGAGGCAGGGGCGTCGAATCTGGTGGGTCGTGTAGGATTCGAACCTACGACCAATTGGTTAAAAGCCAACTGCTCTACCAACTGAGCTAACGACCCGTGACGCATGACGGCTCAGTCGCCATGAATCCAGGTCCGGATGGTGGGTCGTGTAGGATTCGAACCTACGACCAATTGGTTAAAAGCCAACTGCTCTACCAACTGAGCTAACGACCCCTCCGAACGGGTGCAGATAATACGGATATGCCCCCGGTCTGGCAAGGACTTTTTTGCCCTTGGTCGACTTTCCCGGCAGCGGGGCCGGCGGTGCTCGTGCTTGCCGTCAGCACGAGCACCGATAGCGCCATTCCCAGGCTCAGCGACGCGACTTGGGCTTGCGCATCGCCTGCACCGGACGGCGCTTGTGCTTGTCGCGGCTCCAGCGATTCTTCTCGTCGGGCGTCAGCTCAGGCACCTTGCGCGATGCCAGTCCGGCCATCTCGGCCAGGTCGTCGACCTCCTCCTGGCTGAGCTCCACCCATTCGCTGGCCTTGGCTCGCTTGTCGAGGAAGATGTTGCCGTAGCGCACTCGCTTGAGGCGGCTGACGGTCAGGCTCTGCGACTCCCACAGCCGGCGCACCTCGCGATTGCGCCCCTCCATGATCACCACATGAAACCAGGTGTTGATGCCTTCGCCGCCGAACTCCTGAACGTCGGTAAAGCGCGCCGGGCCATCGTCGAGCATTACCCCCTCGACCATGGCCTTGACGTTCTGCGGCTGGACCTCACCCATCACCCGCACGGCGTACTCACGCTCGATCTGGGTCGAGGGATGCATCAACCGGTTGGCCAGCTCGCCGTCGGTGGTAAACAGCAGCAGGCCGCTGGTGTTGATGTCGAGGCGGCCGATGGCGATCCAGCGCTCCCCCTTGAGGCGAGGCAGGCGATCGAAGACGGTACGTCGCCCTTCCGGATCCTTGCGGGTACACAGTTCGCCCTCGGGCTTGTTGTACATGATCACCCGCCGCGGCACCTCCTCGGCGGCGCGCAGGGTCACCGGGCGGTCGTCGAAGGCGACCTTGTCGCGAGTCTCGATGCGATCGCCCAGGGTCGCCACCTGGCCGTTGACCTTGACCCGGCCATCGGCGATGGCGGCTTCCATCTCGCGGCGCGAGCCCAGGCCGGCCCGGGCCAGGACCTTTTGCAGTTTCTCGGTGGTGGTGCTCATCAGTCGTCTGTCTCACTGGTAGTGGGTTCCGCCCCCGAAGCAGCGTCATCGTCGACGCGGCCCCGGGCACGTTCGGACAGGCGAGCTTCCAGGTCGGCGAAGCTCAACCTCGTCCGCTCGGACGCCGTCCCGGCGTGGTCATCGTCGGCCGCCTCACCCGTCTCGGGTGCCGAGGCGGCCATGGTCTCGTCGAGGACGTCATCCTGAGCGATATCGTCGGCGGCATCGTCCTGCTCCGCCTCAACTTCGCCCGGCACGCCCTCATCCTGTTCCTCCTCCCCGGGCTCATCCGCCTGGGCCAGCAGCTCATGCTGGGGCGGCGGCGGGGTATCCTCGAGCGATTCCTCCGGCTCGGCGAACTCCTTGAGTTCGTGCATCGGCGGCAGTTCGTCCAAGGTCTTGAGCCCGAAGTCGTCGAGAAAGGCCCGGGTCGTGGCATAGACCGCCGGGCGACCGGGCACGTCGCGATGCCCGACCACCCGCACCCAGCCGCGCTCGACGAGGGTGCGCATGATCGAGCCGCTGACCGTGACGCCGCGCACCTCCTCGATGTCGCCACGGGTCACCGGCTGACGATAGGCGATCAGCGCCAGGGTCTCCAGCAGCGCCCGGGAGTAGCGCTGGGGGCGCTCGTCCCACAGCCGCGACACCCAGCTAGAGAGCCGCGGGCGAATACGCAGCTGGTAGCCCGAAGCGGTCTCCAGCAGTTCCATGGCACCGCGCTCGTGGCGCACCTCGAGCCGCCCGAGGGCCTCACGCAGCGAGCGACGCGGCGGGCGCTCGTGGTCGTCGAACAACGACTCCAGGCGGTCCAGCGACAGCGGCTCACCGGCCGCCAGCAGCGCGGCTTCGAGGATCTCGTCCAGGGCATCGGGGAATTCCATGGCGGTCATGGCGACTCGCTCCCTTGGTCGTCGTCATCCGCGAAGGGGCTCTCCCCTTCCGCCTCGTCGTCAGCGTAGGCCTCTTCTTCCTCATCGTCCTGCGCTCCACCGCGTGCCCTCACGTGGATAGGCGACAGCGGGGCGTTCTGCACGATCTCGATCATCGCCTCCTTGGCCAGCTCGAGGATGGCCATGAAGGTGACCACCACCCCGGCGCGGCCCTCTTCAAGGGTGAACAGCGCCTCGAAGGCGGTGTAGCGCTCGTGGTGCAGCTTGTCCATGATCGCCAGCATGCGCTCCCGGGTCGACAACGCTTCACGGCTGATCTGGTGGGTCTGGTTGAGCTCGGCACGGCGCAGGATGCCGGCCAGCGCCCCGAGCAGCTCGTCGAGCTCGACGTCCGGATGCACGATCCGGGATTCCAGCGGCGGCAGCCCGGCCCGGGCCGGAAACCAGTCGCGCCCCAGCCGCGGCAGCTCGGCCAGGGCCTCGGCGGCATGCTTGAGCCGCTCATACTCCTGCAGGCGGCGGATCAGCTCGGCGCGCGGATCCTCTTCCTCGTCGTCACCACCCTCTTTCGGCGGCTTGGGCAGCAGGGTGCGCGACTTGATCTCGGCCAGCATCGCCGCCATCAGCAGGTACTCGCCGGCCAGCTCGATCTCCATGGCCTTCATCAGCTCCACGTACTCGATGTACTGATGGGTGATGGCCGCCACGTCGATGGCCAGAATATCCAGGTTCTGACGGCGAATCAGATAGAGCAGCAGATCGAGCGGCCCCTCGAAGGCCTCGAGGAAGACCTTGAGCGCCTCCGGCGGAATATACAGATCCTCCGGCAACTGGGTGATCGGCTCGTCGAACAGCCGCCCCAGCACCTCGGCGCTCTGGGCGATCGCCTCGCGCTCGGCGCCGCTCTCCCCGGCCCCGTCAGCGACGGTCGGGTCGGCGGGGCTACCCGGGGCGTCGTCGGGTGTGTCGATGGACGGGGGCGTCTCGCTCACGCGGGGGCAGGCCTCCGGGCTGGTGGGGCGGCGAATGATCGACCGCACAGTCTACCAAGGGGCGCGCCACAGGGTAAGCCGCGACTTACCCTGCCTCGGCGGCGAGGCGATAGCGTCCGGTGTAGTCGAACAGCTTGCGCCGCACCTGCCAGTGTCGCCCCACCTTGCGGCCGATCACGAAGTCCGGCGCGCGCAGCCGGCGCTGCTCGCGGATCACTTCCTCCGGCGTGGTAGGCAACCATCGCGTGCCGGGTGCGCGCAGATGGTCGCGCAGGAAGACCGCGGCGAAGGCGCCGCGCTGGGCCGGCGTCTCCAGGGCAAACCATTCGGCCAGGGTGGCACCGTCCTCGTCGTGGTAGACAACCTTGAGCCGCGGCAGGCCGCGGCCGTTGACGGTGGCTTCGAGCTGCATACCCGAGACGCGCAGCACCCGGGCGTCGCGTAATTTCAGCGCCTCGCGCAGCTTGTCGTCGGCGTCGACCAACAGCACCTCGCAGCCGTGGCAGCGCCGCGCCGCTATATCGTTCTCGGCGCCGCACTGATCGCAGACCTTGAAGCGAAAGCGGAAGGTACACTGCTGAGGTTTCCCCACGCCCTCTTCTTCCACCAGCCCCTGTTCCACCAACCCTTGGCAGCGGCGACCGAAGTGCTCGATGACGATCTCGCCGTCACGCCGCCCCCAGAACAGGTTGGCGTGGCCGCACTGCGGGCACTCGACCTGCACCGGCTCGGTGTCGCCCGCGGGCCTTGGGCTACCCACCTCGGGCGCATAGAGATCCCAGGGATTGCCGGCATAGTCGAGGATCAGGCAGTCGGACTTGCCCGGCGCCAGGCGCAGGCCGCGGCCGACGATCTGCTGGTAGAGGCCCACCGACTCGGTGGGACGCAGGATCGCGATCAGGTCCACATGAGGCGCATCGAAGCCGGTGGTCAGCACCGACACGTTGACCAGGTACTTGAGCTCACGGGCCTTGAAGGCATGGATGATCGCCTCGCGCTCGGCGGCCGGCGTGGCCCCGGTGATCAGCGCCGTCTCGTCGGCGGGCAGATAGCCGCGAATCTCCTCGGCATGGGCCACACTTGCGGCGAACAGCATCACCCCGGCACGCTCGGCGGCGTGGCCGACCACCTCCTCGATGATGCCCGGGGTCGCCCGGTTGCCGGCGGCCACCCGGTTCAGCTCCGCCTCCTGGAAGAGGCCGCCGCTGCCTGGCTCGAGTGCAGAGAAGTCATAACGCTCCACGGCCGCATCGACCAGTCGCGGCTCGGCCAGGTAGCCCTGTTTGACCATCAGCCGCAGCGGCTGCTCGAAGACGCAGTCGCGGAAGAAACAGTCGTCGTTGCCGCGCACCATGCCGTGGTAGTGGCGGTGATAGAGGAACCCCTGCCCCAGCCGATAGGGCGTGGCGGTCAGGCCCAGCACTTTGAGCCGCGAATTGCGCTCGCGCAGGCGGGCGATCACCCGCCGATAGCTCGAGTCCTCGTCCAGCGAGACCCGATGGCACTCATCGATCACCAGCAGCGTGAAGTTCCCCGCCCCCTCGGAGGAAGCGCCGAAGCGCTCGAGGTTGCGTACCACCGACTGTACCGAGCCGAACACCACCTGGCGCTCGGCCTCCTTGCGACCCAGGCCGGCGCTGAAGATGTCGGCCTCCAGCCCATAGGCCAGGTACTTGGCATGGTTCTGCTCGACCAGCTCGCGCACGTGGGCCAGCACCAGCACGCGGCCGCGGGCCAGGCGCGCCAGCTCGGCGATCACCAGCGACTTGCCGCTGCCCGTAGGCAGCACCACCACGGCGGGGTCGTCCGTCTCGCGAAAATGCTCCACCACCCGGGCAACGGCCTGCCGCTGATAGGGGCGAAGACTGGGCGGCGAGGATGCGGTCATGATGGGCCTCTCTATGACGAAGGCGCCATCTTAACGGCCGAGGCCAGCTACGTCAGGAGCGTTGGCGCTCAGCCGAGCAACCCCTGCAGCAGCAGGTAGCCAGGGATCCAGGCGGTCACCAATCCCTGGGCCAGCGAAGCCCGGGCCATCAACGGCTGCAGGCGCGGGCGATAGCAGAGCATCAGGTAGAAACCGAACCATAGCGCCGCCCAGGCCAACCAATTGACGCCGGACCACCAGCCCCAGACGCCCTCGGCCACGGCGAGGCGCAACAGGCCGGTCGGCAGTGCGGTGAGGGCCACGAACAGGCAGAAATAGCCGAGACCATGGCCTGAGCTGCCATTGCGGCGATTGATCGCCACCCACAGGTAAGTGAAGGCGAACAGCAGGGTCATGGCAGCGGTGCGCACGCTGGCCGCATCGGCGCCGGGCCCGAAGGCCGCATAGGCGGCCACGGCGAGGCTGACCCCACCGGCGAAGAAGTTGATCACCTGGATCTCGCGGTCCTCGATGCGCCCCGACAGCCACAGACCATTGAGCACCAGCACCGCCCCCACGTACAGCAGACTCAGCCCCTCATGCATCCTTAACGCGCTCCATACCGGGCATTCGGCTCCCATGCCGACGCCTCGAAGCGCTCTTATAGTCCGATGCGGCCCATCAGGCAACACGAAATGGAAAAAATTTCCAAAATATATCCCAAGGCATGGCGACTTGACCTGAGCGTCGCCAGCCATGATACCTAGAGGTGAGCCAGGGTGATCGGATCACCCATCGCCGATACAGGAGAGCCGCCCATGAAAGTGAAGACCAGCCCCGAGTGCCCCAAATGCGGTGGCCGCGTGAAACGGCTTCCTCCCGGACGAGAGGACCAGTATCACGTCTACTGCGACGACTGCGGACACGACTTCGGCCGCTACGACCACCTACAGGCCCAGTTCCGCCACCTGCTCGACGACGTGGAGGCGCACCTCAAGTCGCGGGAACCATCGGGCAACGGCGCCTCCTGACCCTTCTCCGACACGACGACGCCCGGGCCAAATGAACTGACCCCCAATCGTTGGACGGTTGGTTCTCTTAACCGGCGGCCATGGCCTGAGTCCTGTATTGCACGGGGCTCAGGCCTTTTAGTCTCTGCTTGATTCGTTGATGGTTGTAGTAGTGGATGTAGTCGGCAATGCCTTGCTGCAACTGCTCAACGGTGTCGAACCGGTTCAGATGGAAGTATTCGGCTTTCAGGGTGCCGAAAAAACTCTCCATGGCGGCATTGTCCAGACAATTCCCTTTCCGTGACATGCTGCGCAGTATCCGTTTCTCCACCACCAGGCGACGATAGTTGGGGTGGCGGTAATGCCAACCCTGATCCGAGTGCAGTAGAGGCCGATCACCCGGCCTCAGTCGGTCGAAGGCGCTCCTCAGCATGTGCTTCACCAGGCCGAATACCGGTCGTTGCCCGGTCTGGAAGGCGATGATTTCGCCGTTATACAGATCCATGACCGGTGACAGGTAGAGCTTCTGGTCATCGACCTTGAATTCGGTGATGTCGGTCACCCATCGT
>NZ_JBIEKH010000059.1:0-1221 GCF_043496985.1 Halomonas sp. B23F22_20 | reverse complement strand
TGAGTTGTGACGGTATTTACCTGACAGTTGGCCACTGAAAGCGAAGTGGCCATAGCGCTCCCCGTGGGTTATAGGACGAGTGTCTGACGCTCGGCTGTAACACCATGAGGAAACGACTATGACCACCGAGGAAAAAGTAGCACGGCGCAAGCTCAGCCTCCTAGAGTTGGCCAAAGATCTCCAAAATGTCAGCAAGGCCTGCAAGCTGATGGGCTACTCGCGACAGCAGTTCTATGAGATACGGCGCAACTATCAAACCTTCGGCTCCGATGGGCTGATCGACAAGCTGCCCGGACCGCGCGGACCACATCCCAACCGCGTCAGTGAAGAGATCGAAACGGCCATCCTCGAGCACAGCCTGGCCTTCCCCACCCACGGCCCGGTTCGCGTCGCTCAAGAACTGGCGCTACGCGGCATCCAGGTGAGCTCTACCGGCGTGCGAGGTGTCTGGGGGCGTCATGACTTGTTGACCCGTCATGAGCGCCTGCTGCGCCTCGAGCGCGCCACGCGTGAGCAGAAAATCGAGCTCACTGAAGACCAGATACGCCACCTGGAGCGCTTCAGTCCCGAATTCCGTGAACGCCACATCGAGGTGCATCACACCGGTGAACTGGTGGCCGTCGACACCTTCTTCGTCGGCACGCTCAAGGGCGTCGGTAAGGTCTACCTGCAGTCCGTCATCGACTGCTTCAGCCGCTACGCCTGGGGCCGCCTGTACACCAACAAACTACCCATCACAGCCGTGCATGTGCTCAACAACGACGTGCTGCCCTTCTTCGAGTCGCACAACACCAGAATTAGCACCGTGCTGAGCGACAACGGCCGAGAATTCTGCGGCCGCAAGGATCATCACCCATACGAACTGTTCCTTCAGCTCGAAGAGATCGAGCACCGCACGACCAAGGTGCGCAGGCCGCAGAGCAATGGCTTCGTCGAGCGGCTTCACCGAACGCTCCTCGACGAGCACTTCCGAATCCAGGGGCGCACCAAGTGGTACGAAGCCGTGGAGGAGATGCAGCAGGACCTGGATGACTACCTCATCACCTACAACACGAAGCGTCCCCACCAAGGGCGCAACATGAAGGGGATGACGCCCTATGCCGCGTTCAAGAAAGGGCTCCCCAAATCAGCGAAGAAGGAGCCCAGGAAAACGACGGAAAACACTGCTTAACTATAGGGGCCCCACGGGGGCATGTGTCAGGTAATAACCATCACTGTACA
>NZ_JBIEKH010000058.1:0-1274 GCF_043496985.1 Halomonas sp. B23F22_20 | reverse complement strand
AACCACATGCTCCACCGCTTGTGCGGGCCCCCGTCAATTCTTTTGAGTTTCAGCCTTGCGGCCGTACTCCCCAGGCGGAGTGCTTAATGCGTTAACTTCAGCACTAAGGGGCGGAAACCCCCTAACACCTAGCACTCAACGTTTACGGCGTGGACTACCAGGGTATCTAATCCTGTTTGCTACCCACGCTTTCGAGCCTCAGCGTCAGTTACAGACCAGAGAGTCGCCTTCGCCACTGGTGTTCCTCCACATATCTACGCATTTCACCGCTACACGTGGAATTCCACTCTCCTCTTCTGTACTCAAGTTCCCCAGTTTCCAATGGCCCTCCACAGTTGAGCTGTGGGCTTTCACATCAGACTTAAGAAACCGCCTGCGCGCGCTTTACGCCCAATAATTCCGGACAACGCTTGCCACCTACGTATTACCGCGGCTGCTGGCACGTAGTTAGCCGTGGCTTTCTGGTTAGGTACCGTCAAGGTACCAGCATTTCCTCTGGCACTTGTTCTTCCCTAACAACAGAACTTTACGATCCGAAGACCTTCATCGTTCACGCGGCGTTGCTCCGTCAGACTTTCGTCCATTGCGGAAGATTCCCTACTGCTGCCTCCCGTAGGAGTCTGGGCCGTGTCTCAGTCCCAGTGTGGCCGATCACCCTCTCAGGTCGGCTACGCATCGTCGCCTTGGTAAGCCGTTACCTTACCAACTAGCTAATGCGCCGCGGGCCCATCCATGAGTGACGGCCGAAACCGCCTTTTACCAGTGAACCATGCAGTTCACTGGGTTATTCGGTATTAGCTCCGGTTTCCCGGAGTTATCCCGATCTCATGGGTAGGTTGCCCACGTGTTACTCACCCGTCCGCCGCTCGATCCACAACAATCACCCCGAAGGGATCATGTTGATTCACGCGCTCGACTTGCATGTATTAGGCACGCCGCCAGCGTTCGTCCTGAGCCAAGATCAAACTCTCCATAAAAGTTGAGTTTGCCTAGCATCAAATAAATGATTACTGGCTTTAAAAAATAATTTAAAGACATTGACGTTACATGTTGTTTCGTTCAGTTTTCAAAGATCAAATGTTTCTTCTGGTGGGCCTGAGTGGACTTGAACCACCGACCTCACGCTTATCAGGCGTGCGCTCTAACCAACTGAGCTACAGGCCCATATTAATAATGGAGCGGGTGATGGGAATCGAACCCACGACATCAGCTTGGAAGGCTGAGGTTTTACCACTAAACTACACCCGCATATAAAGTTTTCCGATGGTCGGGAA
>NZ_JBIEKH010000057.1:0-1341 GCF_043496985.1 Halomonas sp. B23F22_20 | reverse complement strand
CCGAGGGGACGGAAGCCTGTCTGACGATCATGGCCATTCCCCAGGAGCCGCTCGAGGATCACATCAATCGGCTGCGAGGCAAGGCGCACGGGAACAGTATCAGCAGCACCAACATTCGGGGGGACTGCGACAGGGCTAGGGAGCAGCTGGGGGCAGGTCACAAGCTCTACCAAAGCAGCCTGGTCTTCTATGTCCGCGGCGAGAGTGACAAGGATCTGGAGAGCCAGATTCTGGACCTGACGACCCAGCTGGCCACGGTCCACCTCAAGCCTGTGGATCCGGAAGACGAGGTGGCCTCGCTGAACACTTACCTGCGCTGGCTGCCGATGAACTTCGATCCGGAGCTCGACAAGAAGAACCGCTGGTATACCCAGTTCAATTATGTCCAGCATCTCGCCAACTTGGCGCCTTTTTTCGGGCGGACTCGCGGCACCGGCCACCCGGGCATGTCGTTCTTCAACCGTGGTGGTGAGACCTTCTCGTTCGATCCCCTGAATCTCGACGATCGCCAGGCGAATGCTCACGCGCTGTTCTTTGGTCCAACCGGGGCTGGTAAATCCGCGACCCTGAACGGGGCGCTCAGCCAGGTGATGGCCATCCATCGCCCTCGGCTTTTCGTCATCGAGAAAGGAAACTCATTCGGCCTGCTGGGGGAGTATTTCCAGCGCAAGGGAATGTCGGTGAACCGCGTCAAGCTGGCCCCGGGCTCGGGTGTGAGCCTGGCACCGTTCTATGAGGCCCACCGGCTGCTCGAGAGCGAGGAGGAGGCGAAGCGGCATCACCGCGATATGGCGGATGACGGCGATGAGGCCTCCCTGGCCGACGCGCCGGATGCGCTGGTCGATGAGGCTGATGACAACGATGAGCGCAACCTGCTCGGTGAGATGGGGATTACTGCCCGGCTCATGATCACCGGCGGCGACCCGAAAGAGGAGGCGCTGTTTCGTCGCTCGGACCAGCGCATGGTGCGGGATGCGATCTATCGCGCCGCCCATCGGGCGGTGGCCGAAGGGCGCCAGTGCCTCACCGAAGACGTGCGTGCGGGCTTCCAAGAGATCGCCCGGGACGAAACGACGCCGGAGCGGGGGCGGCAGCGGGCCTATGAGATGGGGGAGGCCCTCGGCCTCTTCGTCGACGGCTTCGATGGCGAAGTCTTCAACCGTGAGGGCACGCCGTGGCCGGAGTGCGATGTCACCATCATCGACCTCGCTCACTACGCAGATGGGGGGTATGACGCTCAGCTGGCCCTGGCGGTGATCTCAATCACCAACGTGATCACTGCACTGGCTGAGCGTGAACAGTATAGCGGTCGGCCGATCGTCCAGGTGATCGATGAGTGTC
>NZ_JBIEKH010000056.1:0-1363 GCF_043496985.1 Halomonas sp. B23F22_20 | reverse complement strand
AAAAAAAGCAGCGTTCTCAAAGGCTATCTCTTGAAGGATATTAGCGCCATTTCAAGAGAAACACCCACAAACAATGTCTTCCTGACATTAAAAACTGAGAAGGAGGCTTAGCAAGGGTCGACCATCTTATCAGGCGGTTCCCTGAAAAGGATCTTCGATCCTTGAAGGGAATCGCCCGACAAGCGCTGCGCGTCAGTAACAACAACAGACAACTTACTCAGAACAGTCCTTCTCCTTCTTTGGCCTTCATCTCATCGAGAACCCTCAAAGCCGCATCTTCATAGGACTCTCCAGGCTGAGCACGCTTCTCGATAACACTAACAGGGATGCCATAAATCGCCCCCTTCCTTTTACTATAATTCCTCCCCTCTACACGCTCCTTGACTTTGTGAGCCGGGGTGGGATCATTATTAGCATTTCTTTTGTTTCCAGGGCCGCTACTTTTAGAACCCTTTCTTTTATTCCCCACTTGCTTTCCAGGACTATTTTCCTTTGCATGATATTTAAATTTTATATGCGTTATCTTTCTTCCTGTTTTTACTTGCTCCCACTCAACTTTAAAAGGTGAGTGCTCATTGATCTGACTAACAGCAGCCTCGATCACCCACTTTTTGAAATCCTTCACTGCTGGATACCTACCTTCCAGCTGAAGCACCTCTCTAAGCCACTCGATACTTACTACCCGTTCACCTTGGGGCCATTGAACTAATAGCTCATACAGCCTTATCCCATGTGCGCTAGTCATTTTTGCGACATCGGCTAAAGCATATCTTGTAAACTGCTCGGTCAGCTGTGTTAGATAGGGCAGCATGTCCTTACTAAAACGAACCTCTACTCGACCTTCGGACTCAATGTAGAAGATAGTCTGAACCCACCCAGTTATCATGGCTTTCGTCTTTCGCCCCTGGCCATTGGGATCCTGTAATAATCTGACCTCTCGACGCTTTAGTCTTAGTGCAGCTTTCTCTAATTCCCGGTATGCTTGTTTTGTCGATGTTCCGGTGATCGCAGCAATATCAGACGCACTTATTGAGTAGAGAATATCGTCGCTCACTGGGGAGTCGCGACGAACCTGCCCGATACAAGAGAGGAGGATCCTTTGCTCAGCCACGGTTAGCTTGTACGACGCCTCAACCAAGGCGTTACTCTTGTAGACTTGTAGGTCTGATGACATGGCAGTGGTCCTTCACATCGTTCGGTTTGAACCCCTGGGCAGCAGAGAACCCTATTAGGAGCGTGTAACACACTCCCATACTAGCGCCCATTCCGGCCAACGCAACCATGAACATCCTCCACATCCTGATGGTGCCACCATCAAGATTCGCAACGTATAGCCCACCGACTCTTCACTGCGCCGCAAATC
>NZ_JBIEKH010000055.1:0-1365 GCF_043496985.1 Halomonas sp. B23F22_20 | reverse complement strand
ACGTGCCAAGATGAGTGTGTATACGCCATCTGACGGGTGCATGGGGCACCCACGGCATCTCGAAGAGAGGGTCCATCCATGAATCACATTAGCATTGTGGGTATCGACCTGGCGAAGCACGTGTTCCAGCTCCACGCGGTCGATGCACGAGGTCACGCCGTGTTCAGCAAGACGGTGCGGCGCGAACAGCTTCGCCTCACCCTGGCCCAGTTGCCGCCGTGTCAGGTGGCCATGGAAGCCTGTGGCGGTGCCCATTACTGGGCGCGCGAGATCCAGGCCATGGGCCACGAGGCGCAGTTGCTGCCCCCGCAGTGCGTCAAGCCCTTCGTGCTCGGCCACAAGAACGATGCCCGGGATGCCGCTGGGATCGCCGAGGCGGCGGCCCGGCCAGCTACCCCACGCGTTGCGATCAAGAGCGAGGCGCAGCAGGTCCTCCAAGCCTGGCATCGGGTACGTACCCGGTTGAGTCGCGAGCGCACCGCCACGGGGAATGAGCTGCGTGGCCTGCTGGGCGAGTTCGGTCTGGTCGTGGCGACAGGCCACGCCGTTCTTCGGCAGGGCGAGGTACGTGCACTGATTGAGACGCATCGGGAACGGCTCGGCGAGATGCTATGCCTGCTGCTGGAGGATCTGCTCGATCAGTGGGCGGCCCTCGATACCCGCCTCAAGACCTATGATCGGCGACTGTCGATGCTGGCCAAGGCCTCACCCGATGCCCAGCGCTTAATGAGCACCCCAGGGATCGGCCCGATCAATGCCACCCTGCTGCTGAGCCAGATGGGTAACCCCCGGCGCTTCCCCAATGGGCGGCAGTTCAGTGCCTCCATCGGGCTGGTACCGCGTCAGTGCTCCAGCGGCGGCAAGACGCGGCTCAAGGGGATTTCCAAGCGTGGCAATGGGGAACTTCGTCGCCAACTGGTCCACGGCGCCCGAGCGGCCTTGCGCCAGTTCCAGCGTCAGCCCCATTCGGATCGCCTGGCCCGTTGGGCCTGTGCGCTGGCCGCTCGAGTGGGTCAGCGCAAGGCCATCGTTGCGTTGGCCAACAAGCTGGCCCGGATCTGTTGGGCGATCCTGGCCCATGGTCGGACTTACCATCCCCAAGGACAGGTCGCGTAAGACACTATCGCTTACCCCGAGGTTGCGCAGGCAAGACGCTTCGATAGCATGAATGGTCAGACCGGCTCTTCGGCACTCTGTTAATCTGGCAGGCCCATGATGAGGCCGCGTGGGAGATGAGAGCGGAGAGCGCGCATTCCATCAAGGCCAGGCACCGGGTGTGCCGTTCATAGGCCGGATATAAGCGTGCAGTCCTCACCTGATGCGTCGTCGCTTCTGGCTTGCACAACGGGACGGGTCCATATAAGC
>NZ_JBIEKH010000054.1:0-1323 GCF_043496985.1 Halomonas sp. B23F22_20 | reverse complement strand
GTGAAGCCAAGATCGATCGCTGCCTGGAGCTCGGTGCCAGCGTCCAGATGATGACCAGGTTTTTCGCCCTGACCGGGAACGACTGTTCAACCCGGCGTGCTTTGCTGGGCCTGGAGTCACGGCAAGGGCGCCTGGCGATGCCAGCAGACGATGTTGAACATGATGCGTATCGTCGCTGGCAGAACATCACGCGTGATCCTGACGATTCGAGCTGTATCGACGATCTCGATGGAATGATCGCCCTGGCGGAAGAAACAGACCTGTCCTTGGGGGTGGTTTGGCACTTGGTCAATGAGTGGGCTCAAACCGCCGAGAAACAGGCGAAGGCCGCTGCTTCTCGCTCATCCCGGAGCCGCTTTGGAGAGCGGGCATGCGCCGGGTAGGGGAGCGGCAGATTCTGGTCGGTAAACCGGCCTTTGTAGTAGCGCAGCGCCGGGGCAATGCCCCGGCGTCGGCGTGTTCGGATCGGCACACCAAAGTGCGGTCAGTTCGATACGGCGTAGTTCAGGTGATGGTGGCACCATCACCCCGCCTGGGGCTCGCGATGGCAGCGAGGACAACTGCTCGTTTCATTGGGCCTGAAGCGGGGACAAACAATTCATGATGCCTGGCCAGTTAACATTTCCACTACTCACCCATAGTGGCCTGCCTCAGCCTGTGGCCAAGGCACCAACCAACAAGCTCAAGGAGCAGACAATCCATGGCGGCGAATGAGCAATCCATGGGGAACCTGAGCAGCAAGATCCAGCTCACCCTCCACACGTATCATGCAACCCGGGCCTGGAAAGGTCGTGGTGTTGAGAGCGGGAAGCACCAGATCATAGGTGTTCGACAATTTCTCTTCCTCGCGGGACGGATCCAACAAGACGCGGCGAAGGATGATCCCTACGCGGACTACTGGATGGTTGAAATCGAGCAGAAGCTCAAGGAATGCCAGGAGAGGCTGAATGAGCTACTGCAGGAGTCTGATCGACTCCTCGACATGATTCCGAAGGAGCTCAGTGTCGAGGAGAACGTCAATCAGCAACCCTTCAAGACGCCGGTGTTCACAGGGGGCCAGCAAGGGTGGCTCGCAATCCGGCTACTCATCGACTTTGACCGTTTCGCACGCAACATCCTGCTCGCCCAGCATGTCGCTCTGATCGGTCGTACCGAGATGCACGCCTATATGCGTGAGGCGAACCACTTGATCAGGAGCCTCTGCACCTTCCCTCAGCGCTACCCAGGTTATAGCGGTGTGAGTCGCGACGACTTCGCTGCCAATAATGCGAAGGCGCGTGAGGCGGTCGACAAGTATGGCGAGGTTCCGGCGGATATTCTCCG
>NZ_JBIEKH010000053.1:0-1468 GCF_043496985.1 Halomonas sp. B23F22_20 | reverse complement strand
GCAGCCTGCAAGCACCGAGGCAGAGCAGAGCCTCCTAGGCGGCCTGATGCTTGAGAACCGTCTGGGAGACTGCATTGCGGATCGCTTCGCATTCCAATCCCTGGCTTTGTTGACGTCGCAGGGCATCTCCATTGGTGACGCCATCGTGCTCGCGTCTATTGAGACCTACCAATGGTCAGGAATGGAGGAACCGTCATGAAACAGGTTCGTGGACTCGCCAAGGGAATGACTCAGGTGGTGCGCTATGCACAGTCCAACCACTGGCATGCTGAGCGCACTCGGGGTGGGCACTTGAAACTCACCAAACGAGGTTGTCCCCCTGTCTTTGCGTCATGCACTCCTAGTGATGATCGTGCCGAGCGTAATGTCCTTGCCCAACTTAAACGAGCCGAGCGGGCAGAGCTTCAAAGGAGGGCAGGATGATGGCCTCTCTTGGGCAGTTTCCGATTCAGGAAAGCGACATGGAGTCTCCGTGCGGGTGCCGGTACCAACTCCTGGAGCTAGATCCGCACCAGGGTCAGACGGTCCTTACTGAGCCCCTTCAGCACGCGATCGATCAATACCAGGAGTGGGTAGCTCGCCTGGGGCTGCCCTATGGGCGGGAAGCATTAGCCTATGTGTCTGAAGCGCTGGATTACTTGGCGCTTCTCGAGGACAGCCGCTTGTTGTGCCATGCCTGCTCTTCGTCAGCGATGACGCTCTCTGAAAAGTTGCGGTGGCGGCACCTCGGACTTTCCGATCGGAGTGATCTCGAGCTTTTCACCATCGTGCTCTCGAACCTCTACAGGGTCATCCGGACCCTGGCGAAGTGGGAGCAGGACTGCAATGACACGCAGCTCAATGGTGTCGTTGTCAGCCTTGATAGTTTGGCTGATCGCATTCGGGTGCTGCTGGATCCCGCGGAAGGAGTCGCCTCACTACAGCGTAACCAGGTGAAAAGACAAGGAATTGAAGGAAGGATGGAATCATGAGTAAGCGTCTAGATGCCAATCAGATGACGGCAGCGCTCAAAACACCTGGACCTAAGCGTGCTGCTGGCTCCCGTGTCGACAAATTCACTCCCCCGGTCCAAGAAATGGGCATCGAGGTGACTCTCGACCAGGTGCGTGCGTACGATCGCAACCCGCGCACCCAGAGGAACTCCAAGTACGAGGAGATCAAAGCCTCGATCCGTGAAGTTGGACTGAAGCACCCTCCCTCGGTTACTCAGCGCCCTGGGGATGACAAATACATGATCTCTGACGGCGGCAACACGCGCCTGGAGATCCTGAACGAGCTTTGGGATGAGACCAAGGACGAGAAGTTCTATCGGTTCTGGTGCGTATATCGGCCCTGGGTGTCCGAGGTGCACGCGCTCGCTGGCCACCTGTCCGAGAATGAGAGCCGCAGCGATCTGACCTGGATCGAAAAGAGTCTGGGGGTTAAAGCCCTCAAGGATGAGCTCGAAGCGGCCGCAGGTGACGAGTCG
>NZ_JBIEKH010000052.1:0-1663 GCF_043496985.1 Halomonas sp. B23F22_20 | reverse complement strand
GCCCTACAAGAAAAGCCCTGCCGCGTCCGCGGCAGGGCTTGGGGTGAAGTCAGGAGGCTTCCTCAAGGGTGACACACTCGATCAGCTCAGCTGTCGATCGCCCTCCTCGGAAGATGGTTCGTGGCTTGTCCGGCGCCTTGATGTGAGCGTACTTGCGCTCCATCTCGGCAGGGAAGCTATACCACTCGGGATGGCGAGCGAGGTTCTCTGCGTGCTTGGCGTCGCTCTTCTGCCAACACCAGAGACAGTTCCCCTCGCGCTCCTCGAGGTTGAGGTCGAATGGCTGAGCTCGCCACCACGCCAGGACGTCTTCCTTGCTGTGCGGCCACCAGTGAGCCATCGGGTAGACAATGGCAGGGTCTCGGCCCAGCCGTCTGGGCTCGTCACCGCGGATCCCGACCGCCGCAACATGGCCTCGTCCCAGGATGCCCTTGATGTAGTCCCGCATCGGGTTCATCTTCAGCTCCCGGGTGCAGTGGGGATATGCCTTCGAGGGAATCCCGTACTTGCGGATCACCTCCTCGAACGGCTCTCCATTGCGGCTCGCGGTCGCAAAGTCGACGATCCGGTGAGTGCAGCCCTTCCGACGACCGTGATGGACCTCTGGCTCGACCCATACGATGGGCATGTCCCAGTGCTCGGCACATTCCTGGACAAACTCCAGGGTACGCTCGTGCTCCTGTCCCGTATTGGCGAACACGAACGGTATGTCCTGGTCTGGGAACTCCAACTGGATCAGTCGGGCCATCATCATGGAAGTTCGCCCTCCTGACGCCGATACCCAGAGATTCGACGGATCTATCAGCTGACGCAGTGATGTGCTGTCAATGGTGTTTTGCATAGTGCTTCTCCAAAAAAATGGGGAAGCACCTCCCCTGGGGAGAAGTGACTTCCCCAGAGGGTGGATAGAGTTTCGAGAAGGGAGCCCCGACAAGCGCCCTGCCGGTGGCGTTACAAGATCATTGTGCCGCTGGTGGCTTCCATGGCGTCATGCAAGCTCTCCGCCTGAACAAGCGACATCAGACGCGCCCCGGTGCTGATACACGGAAACCCGTCATCCGGGATCGTGAAGACCACCAGGCCATAGTCACGGTTGATGACGGCCCTCGCGGCATCCCCTGCCGTGTGGGCTGCTTCCAGAGGATTGGAAGATCCGACACAAGATTGCTGGACATGCCAGACGATGTACTCATCGATGGTCTGAACTGTCAGTGGTGCGTCGCAGCCTGGTTCGTTGAGGGTGTCGAGCATGGCATCCAGCCACTTCTCAGCCTCACGAACAGCTTGATCTTGATAGCACATGGTGCCTCTCCATTGTCTGTGGGGAAGCACCTCCCCACTGGGAAGAGCTTCCCCAGTGGGTGAGATCCTGCCGATCGCAGGAGCTTATTGAGTATGGCTAGAGCTAGTTGCCCCAGGGAGTCATCAGCTTGTCGACCAGGAAGTCACTCAGGTGGTAGAACTTGGCCTCCTCTCTGAGCAGTCGTGGCCAGTGTTCAGGCGCATGCCGGTCATGGATGCGCTGCAACCCTCTGATCATGGAAGCATGCCTGGCAGGGGCATCTCCGGTTTCCACCATCTGCTGCCAGGTTCTGCCTTCCATGGCGGCGTAATACTCATTGTCGCCAATAAAGCAGCCGGCAAAGCAGACGAGTCCTCCAGG
>NZ_JBIEKH010000051.1:0-2022 GCF_043496985.1 Halomonas sp. B23F22_20 | reverse complement strand
TGGCGATCGCCACATCCTGATGGGAAGGACGGCCATACCGAGTGGTTCGCTATGGAAGGCCTCGAGACCGCTCGACGCTATGCGCTAGAGCTAGTCGAGCGAGATTCGCGATTTAGCCTCTCCGACCTGCAGATTGCTCTCTCAGCCGCTGAAAAGGACCAGAATGAGGCCACATCGTTAACGGCCAGGCGTCATGCAGCTCAGGTTCGCCGTGGGAAAGAGCTCAATGAGCGCTTGCTGGTCATGCCGCAGACTTTGGTCGGCATGATGGAGCGCATCCATTACTTATGCGATAACGCCACAGGGGTGGTTCGCAATCAGCCCGAAGGGGATGCTATCTGCTTTGATCACCTCTCTGAGGCCTCTTATGAAGAGCTGTCAGCACTGCTCCCGAATGCTGCCGTAAAAGGGGAGCATGGGTTGTCGCTCCAGGGAATTATGGGTATCAGCGTTATAGCTTCTGGAAAGTGGAGTTACAACGAGAACACCGGCCTTGGGATCGGGTTTCAAAATATTTGCCATGACGGATTGATAATGATGGCCGACGCGATCGCTGAGCGTCAGGCTTCTCCCGGCGTAGATTCCCGCCAAGTCGACATATGTTGCGCCTCTCTTCGTGAGACTCATGCCTCAATTGAAAAGCGTATCTCAGGGCTCCCCACACTACCGCGGCGCTGGCTGCCAAAAATCTCCGCACGAAGGCCCTAGAAGCGCTCTATGTTCTGCCACTGAAAAAACGGTCAAAATCCCTATGCCTTCTGACATTTTAAAGAAGCCACTATCTGAATGTACAAACACAGAACTTGACATTCTGCAGATGAATACATTCCAAGAACGCAAGCACCGCACCTTCAAGGAACTTGAACGAGTAGTCGAGCTCTACCTGGAGCTCCATGGGCATGAGCATGGCCTCAATGAGCTAGGAGAAGATCTCTGCAAGGACATCGCCAACCGAGTTCGCCCAGATGGCTGGGGCTCTCTAGTGCGCCACCTGGTGAAGATTAGCGGCTAGTAAAGAGGAGAGGTGTAAACACTATGGCATGGCGCTTCGTTAAACAGCCTAATGGCCTGCTCGCCATATTTAGCGACGTGGTAGACGATTTTACTTATGTAAACATGACAGCTGCTCAGGCATTCGATCACTGCAAGTCAAAGCATGGTTTATCTGATGCTGATGCTCATCAAAAGGTGCGCGCCGGCCTTGATGATTGGAAACCATGGGCTCATACTGTTAAAGGGTCTGGCCATGATCGCTGGGATGAATCACTACGGATCATCCAAGATGCACATGGCGACCTTGGGCTAAAGAAAATCATGGATGACGTAGCGAGGAGTTAAGTTATGCAGCTCGAGAAAACCATCTTAGACATAGCCGCGCAACGCTTGAAGGAATTCAAGAGCTTTGCCGAGTCGGAAAATCCCGACGACAAGGCAAACAGCATGCGGGATCTTTTCAGCTTGGTCGAATTGGCCAAAGTACAGAACAGCGGGTTGACCGAGCCTGCGATCGACAAGCTACTCCATATTGAAGCTGAAGCCTTAGCAGTCAGTGGGCAATCTGATCTTGCTGAGGCAGATCCAGAAACGGTGTTGAAAAATGCCACCACCGAGGTTTTCCTGAGCCCCACCCCTGACCAGGCGCAACTCTGATGAAAACGCTGCTGAGCATGCTGGCCCTGTTCATGCCGCTTTCAGCAAGCGCAACGGGCATTCCGGTACCGGATGTTGCTGGCGGCTATGACGGTTATGGTGGCATGGATCACCACAACTTCTTGATGACCTGCATTACGATAGGGTTATTCTCGATCGTAAGCCTTGCCTTCGTGGCTTATGCCGAACGCAAGGGATGGCCTAAAGGGACCAGGTGGGTCAAGGCGCTACTGACTCCCCGAGGCTGAGGACCATCGCAATGGCTACCAGCGTGCTGTACCGCATCGACCACCCCTACACGGCCTACGCTCAGATCGAGGTCTATGGTGAGCCGGACATGGGCTGGTACGAATGGCGCGTGATCGAGAAAGG
>NZ_JBIEKH010000050.1:0-2138 GCF_043496985.1 Halomonas sp. B23F22_20 | reverse complement strand
CTCACTCACTGCTTGGCCGCTCACATCCAGTGGAGCGGATTCCCTATCCTACTGCGTCCCCCCGTTGTTCAAACGGAAAGGAGGTGGTACAGGAATATCAACCTGTTATCCATCGCCTACGCCTTTCGGCCTCGGCTTAGGTCCCGACTAACCCTGAGCGGACGAGCCTTCCTCAGGAAACCTTAGACTTACGGTGGAAGAGATTCTCACTCTTCTTTCGCTACTCATACCGGCATTCTCACTTCTAAGCGCTCCACCAGTCCTTACGGTCTGACTTCACTGCACTTAGAACGCTCTCCTACCATTGTTCGTAAGAACAATCCACAGCTTCGGTGTTATGTTTAGCCCCGGTACATTTTCGGCGCAGAGTCACTCGACCAGTGAGCTATTACGCACTCTTTAAATGATGGCTGCTTCTAAGCCAACATCCTGGTTGTCTGAGCAACTCCACATCCTTTTCCACTTAACATAAACTTAGGGACCTTAGCTGGTGGTCTGGGCTGTTCCCCTCTCGACTACGGACCTTATCACTCGCAGTCTGACTCCCAAGGATGAGTCGTTGGCATTCGGAGTTTGACTGAATTCGGTAACCCGATGAGGGCCCCTAGTCCAATCAGTGCTCTACCTCCAAGACTCTTACCTTGAGGCTAGCCCTAAAGCTATTTCGGAGAGAACCAGCTATCTCCGTGTTCGATTGGCATTTCACCGCTACCCACACCTCATCCCCGCACTTTTCAACGTGCGTGGGTTCGGGCCTCCAGCCAGTGTTACCTGGCCTTCACCCTGGACATGGGTAGATCACACGGTTTCGGGTCTACGACCACATACTATTTCGCCCTATTCAGACTCGCTTTCGCTGCGGCTCCGATTTTTCATCTTAACCTTGCATGGGATCGTAACTCGCCGGTCCATTCTACAAAAGGTACGCTGTCACCCATTAACGGGCTCCAACTACTTGTAGGCACACGGTTTCAGGTTCTATTTCACTCCCCTCCCGGGGTGCTTTTCACCTTTCCCTCACGGTACTGGTTCACTATCGGTCACTAGGGAGTATTTAGCCTTGGGAGATGGTCCTCCCGGATTCCGACGGAATTCCTCGTGTTCCGCCGTACTCAGGATCCACTCCGGAGGAAACAAGATTTTGACTACAGGGCCGTTACCTTCTTCGGCTGACCGTTCCAGATCATTCATCTATCTTGTTTCTTGATAACTCCTGGTGGAGTGTCCTACAACCCCAGAGAGCAAGCTCTCTGGTTTGGGCTGATTCCGTTTCGCTCGCCGCTACTCAGGAAATCGCGTTTGCTTTCTCTTCCTTCGGGTACTGAGATGTTTCAGTTCCCCGAGTCTACCTTCCTTAACCTATGTATTCAGTTAAGGATCCTACCCCATTACGGGTAGTGGGTTCCCCCATTCGGAAATCTCCGGATCATAGCCTACTTACGGCTCCCCGAAGCATATCGGTGTTAGTCCCGTCCTTCATCGGCTCCTAGTGCCAAGGCATCCACCGTGCGCCCTTATTCACTTAACTATCTAAAATCAATGTGAAAAGACGCATCATAATGATGCTTACGTTAAATCTAACGTTGGTTTGATGTCTAATTCTTATCTAGTTTTCAAGGTACTGTTTGAAAGCATTTGAGCTTCCAAAACCGAACGAAACAAACATGGTCAATGGTTTAATGGCACAATGTGTGCCTGCTAGCAAGTCCCGAAGGACTCGCTAGTTCCGTAATATCCTTAGAAAGGAGGTGATCCAGCCGCACCTTCCGATACGGCTACCTTGTTACGACTTCACCCCAATCATTGGCCCCACCTTCGGCGGCTGGCTCCAAAAAGGTTACCTCACCGACTTCGGGTGTTGCCAACTCTCGTGGTGTGACGGGCGGTGTGTACAAGGCCCGGGAACGTATTCACCGCAGTATGCTGACCTGCGATTACTAGCGATTCCGGCTTCATACAGGCGAGTTGCAGCCTGCAATCCGAACTGAGAATGGTTTTTTGAGATTTGCTTGACCTCGCGGTCTCGCGGCCCTCTGTACCATCCATTGTAGCACGTGTGTAGCCCAGGTCATAAGGGGCATGATGATTTGACGTCATCCCCGCCTTCCTCCGGTTTGTCACCGGCAGTCACCTTAGAG